>NZ_JBHWBP010000021.1:0-44949 GCF_042735575.1 Streptomyces sp. NPDC059564
GGCGACGGGCGCCGCGAATGCGGCAACGGTGCGGCGCCGCGCGGCGCGTCGCACCGCGGCGAGCCGTTCGGCGGATTCCGGGGCAGCACGGGGATCGGTGTGCCCGTCTGTCCCGGTGGCGGCTGCCTGCGTCAGGGGGCGGGCCGGGGCCTGGTGGGGGAGGACGGCGATGAGACGGAAGCCGCCCTGGTGCGGACCTGTGTGCAAGGTGCCGCCCAGGACCATCACCCGTTCCCGAAGCCCTGTCAGTCCCCGGCCTCCGGTTGTGGGCGCCTGCTCGTCGGCTTGCCTGACCAGCCCGTCCTCCTGCGCGGCGGCGTTCACGACGCTCACGCGAGTGTGGTCGCTTGCGTGGTCGATTCCTACCCTGACTGCGCGGCCGGGGGCGTGCTTGATGGCGTTGGTGAGGGCTTCCTGCACCACCCGGTACATGCCGCGTTCGACCAGCGGTGGCAGCGCGGGCACTGCTCCACGCTGTTCCCAGCTCACTGGCACCCCGGAGGCGGCCGCCCGGCCGAGGAGGTCCGTGACCGTGCCTTTGACGGACGGCCTGCCTGCGCCCGCCGGTGTCTCGGTTTCCGCTTCCCGTGGGTCGTGCAGGACGGTAATGGTCTGCAGCAGCTGCTCGACGGCGTCGGCGATTGTCTCGCGCAGCTCGACGAGGTCGGCGCGATCACGGTCGGTGAGGTCGGGTGAGAGTTCCAGGGCACCGGCGCGCAGGGCGACCAGGCTCAGGACATGGCCGAGTGAGTCGTGCATGTCGGCCGCGATGTCCGCGCGTTCGGCCAGCCGGGCCCGCTCCGCGACGAGGTGCTGGCGCTCCTCCAGGCTCTGGGCCAGCCTCCATCCGTCCCGCACGAGTTCACGCCGGCCGCGCCAGTGGCGTCCCGCCAGCCACGGCAGCAGGAGGGCGGCGGGGATGACCGTCAGGGTGTAGAACCACCACACGGCCGGCACCCGCAGCACGGTGCAAGCAGCGATGTCGACCCCCAGGCACACCGCGAGCACCACCAGCGATCCCCGGGCCCGGGCGACCCGCACACCGAGCAGACAGCTCAGCGCGGCCAGCGACAGGACATGGGCGTTGGCCGGGGTCGCGGAATCGGCCAGGCCCAGTGCGCACAACCCGTTGACGACGAGCACCGCCACCATCGGCCGACTGCGGGACAGCGGTACGGCCACCGCCAGCACGGCCAGGGGGAGCAGCAGATCCACCACCGGCGAGGCCGCCCCGCCCGCGTCCCGGAACCCGTATCCGGTGGCGGCGGCGAGCACGGCCCACAGCGCCCCGTTGGCGAGAACGAGCCTGGTCGGGGGGAGGCGAGGGTGCCACATCGTGCGTGGAGTCCTTTCGGCCGGGTGTCGGGACATGCTTGCGTCGATTCTCCGGGACGTGCACCGGGCACCCGCCGATGCCGACCGTTGGAGGTGCCCGGTACGGCGCCGACGCGCTGTCAGGCATCCCTGCGGCGCAGCACGTACAGGCCGGTCACGTGCGCCCCCGCGGTCCACGCGGCCACGATGAGGAGGGCTGTCGCC
The DNA here is from genome assembly GCF_042735575.1 of Streptomyces sp. NPDC059564. Classification (NCBI taxonomy): domain Bacteria; kingdom Bacillati; phylum Actinomycetota; class Actinomycetes; order Kitasatosporales; family Streptomycetaceae; genus Streptomyces; species Streptomyces sp. NPDC059564. Next base: position 1,540 of record NZ_JBHWBP010000021.1, read on the forward strand.
GAGGAGTACGGGGCGTCGCCGCCGACGCGCATGAAGTGGTCGCCCGCTCCGTACGGCAGAGCGTCGTTCACGGCCGCGAGCGCGTCGCCGCCGAGCCCCAGGAGCACGCTCGGCAGCGCCCACAGCAGTGCGACGAGAATCGACAGCGTGCCGGCTGGGTGCCGCGCGGAGAAGGCCACACCGACGGTGAGTACGGCGACGAGCGCCTGGTAGACCCCGATCGCGAGGATCTGACCGACGGTCGTGCCGGCGTCGAACGAGGCCCGCCCGTCGAACGCCACCCAGGCGACGACAGTGCCCACGACCGCGAACACGGCACCACCGAGGAACGCGACCATGCTCGCTACCAGCGCCTTCGCCGCCTGGACCCGATGCCGCCGCGGCACCCACAGCAGGGAGGCCCGCATGGTCCCCGTCGAATACTCGGATGTCACCGCGACCGTGGCCAGGACGACGACGGCGAACTGGGTGACGACGACGGAGGCGGCCGCCGCGTTCCCCACGGCCTGGACCGTGTGTTCGTTGATGCGGGCGATCGAGGCGTAGTAGAACGTGAACACGGCGGTGACCGCGAGCCCCGCCAGAAGGCAAAGGTAAGAGGCCCGGACGGACCAGAGCTTCGTCCACTCGCATGCCACGGCCCCGCCGAAACCACCAGGCGTGCCCCGTCCTGGAGCCTCGTGCTCCTCCCGTGGCAGCGCAATCGTCCGCTTCCCGGATGACGTCGCGATGATCACTGCTGTCCCCTCTCCTCAGTGGCGCCGGACGCATACTCGACGCTCCGCGCGGTCAGGTTCATGTACGCCTGCTCCAGCGAAACCCTTACGTCGCTCAACGCGTGCAGCCGCACCCCGCAGTGGTGGGCGAGGTCACCGACTTCGGCCGCGCTCATGCCGCCCACGGCGAGCTCCCCCGACGCGGACGTCTCCACGCTCACGCCGTCGGCCGCCGTCAGACAGCGGACCAGTGTGGACCGCCCTTCCGGGTCGGGCACCGAGGCCCGTGCCGAGCCAGGCGACGCGGCGGCCAGGAACTCCGCCAGGGCGGAGTCGCTCAGCAGCCGTCCCCGCCCGATCACGACAAGGTGATCGGCCGTCAGCTGCATCTCGCTCATCAGATGGCTGGAGAGAAACACGGTGCGCCCCTCCGCCGCCTGGTCCCGCACCAGCCGGCGGATCCACTGCACACCGTCGGGGTCGAGGCCGTTCACCGGTTCGTCCAGGATCAGCACGGGCGGGTCGCCGAGCAGCGCGCCCGCCACTCCGAGTCGTCCGCTCATGCCCAGCGAGTACGTGCCGGCCGGCCGGCGGGCCGCCTTGGCCAGGCCCACCGTCTCCAGCACTTCGTCCACCCGGCGTGCCGGAATGCTGTTGGCCCGGGCCTGGGCGAGCAGGTGCGAGCGGCCGGAGCGGGCCGGGTGGACAGCCCGCGCGTCCAGCATCGCTCCGACCGCCCGCAACGGCCGGCGCAGGTCCGCATAGGGTCGGCCGGCGATCAGGGCCCGTCCGCGCGTGGGGTGGTCGAGACCCAGGATCATGCGCATCGTGGTGGATTTCCCGGCCCCGTTGGGGCCGAGGAAGCCGGTCACCCGGCCGGCTTGGATGTCGAACGTCAGGTCGTCCACGGCCAGCGTGTCGCCGTAACGTTTGGTCACTCCTCGGAGGCTGATCACAAAGTTCCCTTCGCTGTCGGTCAGAAGGCTCGGCGCACGGGACGCGGAGCGAGGCCTACGGAACACGGAAGCCCGCCGCGATTCCCGTACGGCAGCGACGCTACGAGCGCACGCAGCCGACGCCCATGGGCCGAAAGGAAGGGGCATCCTGCCTTTGGTCGGGGACGCACTCCGCCCCGGGACGGAACTGCGGGGCTCACCACCGACGCTGCAGTGAGCTGGCCGTAGGCTCCTCGCGTGGAAGAGACGACACCGAACAGTCGGCCCGTACGCGTCCTGGTGGCCGACGACGAGGCAATGGTCCGGGCCGGCGTACGTGCCATCCTGGCCCGGGACCCGCACGTCGACGTGGTCGCCGAGGCGGGAGACGGCAACGAGGCCCTCGCACTCACCCGTCGGTACCGGCCGGACGTGGTCCTGCTGGACATCCAGATGCCAGGCCTCGACGGGCTGACGGCGGTAGCCCGGCTTCGGCAAGAACCGACGACCGTCGGTGTGATCATGCTGACGACGTTCGGCCAGGACGAGTACATCACCCGAGCACTCGAGGAAGGCGCCGACGGTTTCCTGCTCAAGGCGGACGACCCCAGAGAACTCCTCAACGGCGTACGGGCGGTCGGCGCCGGCGGCGCCTACCTCTCCCCCCGAGTCGCTGGCCGGGTCATCGCTGGAATGCGCGCCCACCGCACGGCACACCCCCACCGCTCCCTGGACCGGCTCACGCAACGGGAGCGCGACGTTCTGGCCGGGCTCGCCGCAGGGCTTTCCAACGCGGAGATAGCGAGCCGACTGCACCTCGTCGAGGGCACGGTGAAAGCACACGTCAGCGCCGTCCTGGCGAAGCTGGGCGCCCGCAACCGAGTGGAGGCGGCCGTCGCCGCCCACGAGGCGGGCCTGACCCCGCCGCGCCGCGGCCGACCTGCATAGGAGGGTCCCATAGCGGCGTCCCACGCAAGATCACGGCGACGCTGACCGACCCCTTACCGCGAGATGGAGCACACCCATGAGCGAGCAGTACATCACCACGACAGCCGAGGACGGCACTGAGATCACCGTCGCGACCCTCGAGGACGGCACCGAGGTCACGATCGAGCGCGCCGACACCGACGGCGAGATGTCGAGCATGCAGCCGCCGTACGGCACATCGACGGCCCCGTGCCACCCGGACAGGAACCCTCTTCCCACCGGAAGGCCAGGTTCCACTGCCAACTCCGCACCAGGTGAACGCGGGGCCGTCACGCGAGCACGGTCGTAGCCCGTCGCGCTACCCCCCTCTGGGCTTTCCACAAAGACCAACCCCCGATCCCCTAGCGCCGTCGGCAGCCCGTGAGGGCTTGAGCAGTGCGATGGGACCGGTCACGACCCGCCCCGTCGCACGCGCGGGAAGGGGCCTACGGCTTGGGGGTCGGCTCGGCCGGCGTGCCGGTCGTGAGCGAGGTCTCGATCAGTTCCAGAGAGGGCTTGAACTCCGCTGCCCGCTGGCGCAGGTCGGCCGGAACGTCTTCACGCGAGGACAGTTCTTCGACCAGAGCCCGGCCCTTCTGCACGTCGAGGACCAGTCCCGAGCTGATGTTCTGGATGTAGAAGGTCATGTATGACTCCTGATTGGTGGTGAGGGTGCCGGCGGCGAAACGCGGTTACGGCCGACGTGGGCCGGCGCCCGTGGAGGCGCCGGAGGTCCGTTCGAGAGCGTCGGTGCACCGGGGGATCCGGCACGGCCGTGGCGGGCGGTACCGGACGAGACGCGGCAGGCGGGTACGGCGAAGGCCCGCTGGGGTTCGCCGGTGGTGTAGTAGGCGGTGACGGCGGCGAGGATCTCCTCCTCGGTGATGTGCCCGGTGGGGTCGGTGCGGTGTTCCGCGGCGACGCGGCGGGCCTGGTCCGGTTCCGCGCCGAGCGCGACCAGCATGAGGTCGACCGCGTTGACGGTGACGAGGCGGTCGCCGTCGTGGTCGGCGGCCCTGAACACGGCCCGGTGCCAGGGCAGGGCGATCCGGGTGAATGCTTCCGGGTCCTGGTGCAGGCCGGCAACGGCGGCGCCGACGAACTCCCCGCGCGTGATGCGGCCGTCGAGGTCGCCGTCTGCGAGGGCGGCCATGCCCTCCCAGTACCGGTCGGCCGCCTCCTGCAGGGCGGCGGCCTGGTCCGTTCCGTCGGCGACGTCGAAGGCCCGCGCGACCCGCTCCGCCATCAGCCGGAAGTCTCGGCGGGTGACCTGGCCGTCGCCGTCCTGGTCGAAGGTATGGAAGCGGGCCGCCATCTTGGCGGCGTAGTCGTCGAGCTCACTCACAGGAAACCTCGTCGGTCGTCACGGCTGGGAGAGAGCCGAGACTAAACGGGCGACGAAGGGCTTGCGGCTGCCGCGCATGTGCCCCCGTGCGCCGCTGCCGCGCCCCGCCGCGCTCCCGAACACTGTTCGAGGATGAGGCCTGCCTGCCCGCCTCATGCGGCCGGACGCTCCCGTCGCAGACCCGAAGGGATGACCGTGATCACCCTGACCGAGACGCTCGCCGTCCGCACCGTGTCCGGATTCCTGGACCCGAAAGAGATCTCCGATCTCACCGCGCTCCTTGACGATCATCTCGCGGCCACGGGCTGGCGGCCTGCCTATGTGGGCGAGGAACTCGAAGACCTGCCCGCCCACGTGCACGAGGTACTCGACAGAGCGGTCGCCCGGCATCTTCCGGAGATCCGTCAGGTGTTCCCGTCTGCGCGGGGCGCGTCGCCGTGGCAGTTCATCGAGTTCGGGCCCGGCGAGGGCGCGGTCCGTCACCTCGACGGCATCGGGCCCGACCCGCTGGCCCATCCGCGTCATGTCGCCCGGATCGGCGTGACCATCGAGGACGCCACCGCCGGAGGCGAATTCTTCATCGAGAGCGGCCCCGGCGACGGTGTCTGGGACACACGGCTCGATGCCGGACCCCACGTCGGCTACGAGCCGGGCATGCGGTTCACCCGTATCGCGCCCCACGACAGGATTTCCCGAGGCGAGCCGGACACGTCCTGGATCCACGCTGTCACCGGCAGCCCCAGGGTCCTGCCCGCCGAAACCGGCACTGCCACCGTCTACGGGGCCCAACTCATCCACGGCATCAACACCGTCCACCGTGGTCGCTGCCGCAAGTTCATCACCGGCCTCATCGCCGGCCGATGACTGATTCCCGCATCGCCCCTGCGGAACGGCGCCCGCGGTCGGCGCTCCGTATCGTTGGGCGGACAGTGGCCATGCCGGGAGCCCCGCCTCGGTGAACGGCCACAGTTTGCGAAAGGGGCTGTCGGCGAGCAGCCGTGAGCGCAGCTGCGGCCACTCGCGGGCGAGCGACTTCACGGTCAGCGCGTAGCCGGTGCGGCGCCGCTGGTCCCCCTCGACCGCGACGACGATACCGATCACCCCCTGGTACTGCTCGTCCCACACGGGCGCCCCGCTGAAGCCTCCGGCCAGGGGGGAAGGGGGCCCGCTCGTCGCACGTGAGCTGCCACCATCCGGTTCCCCCGCGGCCCTCGATGGTGCCGCGGGTCCAGACGCCGGCGTCCTTGCCGCCGTCCGCACCCGGATACCTCGGGAAGCCGAAGGCCCTCCAGCGGTGTCCGGCGAGGTCGTCGGCCTCCAGGGTCCGCATGGGTACGGCGCCGGGCGGCGGTGGGCCGGCCGGCTGGAGTAGGGCGACGTCACCGCTGTTGTCGGCGGCCACCGGCACTCTGAAGTGCACGGCGGCCTCCGCCGCCGGGCGGCCGGGCAGGAGCGGGAAGTCGAGGTTCACCGGGAAGCGCGCGGGCAGGGGGCGGTCGTCCGGGAGCCCCGCGAGGGTGGAGATGACGTGGGCGCACGTCAGCAGGAGCCGGCCGGGGATCAGGAACGCGACCCCGACCGGCTGTCCGCCGTGCAGTACACGTGCCGTCCCGCGCTCCCAGGCCAGTTCCCCCGGCCCGCCCGGCGAGGTCACTCATCACCCTGCGGGCGGGTCCACTCCAGTTCCAGCTCGAAATGAGCGTTTCCGGACCCTTTGGCGACGACCAGCCCCGCCTCGGCCGTGATTCTGATGCCGAACGTGGCGCGGATGTGGTCGGGACTGCGAGGCAGGTCCGTCAGCCGGTGCAGCATGGCCTCGGCCACGCGCCGGACCCGCCCCAGGCCTGCTTCGAAGGTCTCGGCCGACGACTCCACGAGTCCTTCGCCTCGGTTCGCCCGGATGACTCCGGAGCCCTGCCCTTCGGGCAGTTCGACGACCATGGTCTCGCCGTTCTCGAAAGGCAGGCTCAGGTATATGCGACAGTCCCCCCTGACTGGTCATCAAGTCACGTGTGGCAGAAGCACGTTACCTCGATCACTGCGACACGGGCAGATGTCGCCGGGCTCCGCCGGACCCCGGGGGTGACGGTGCTGGGCACGGGGTGTCATCTCTTCATCAGCGGCAGGGCACGGGTGCTTTGAGGAATCCACCGGGGCCGCAGGGGTGCCACCGCAAGGGAAGCTGGTGGTGGTGCGGAGCCTGGGCCGGGCTCGCGGCGGGGGTACGCGGGCCGCCCCAGTGGCCGGCCCTGGTCTGGAGGCGGCCGATGGCGTTGCCGATCAGTTCGGTGAACCAGATGTTCCCGTCGGGCCCCTTGGCGATGTTGAAGGGCACCTTGTCCGCGCCGCCCGCCACCGGGAACTCGGTGATCTTCCCATTCGGAGTGATCCGGCCGATGCTGCCGAACTGGTCGGCGTACCACATGCTCCCGTCGGATCCGCGGGTGATCCCGTCGGCCGCCCCGCCCGGGTTCGGCCGGGGGAACAGCGTGATGGCGCCCGACGGGCGGATCCGCCCGATCTTTTCGGTCGCCGTGAACCACATCCCGCCGGGGCCGAACGCGATGTCGGACGGGAATTCGAAGCCGGTGGGCAGCGGGAACTCGGTGATGGTGCCGGACCTGTCGACCCGGCCGATCTTGCCGGCGATGATCTCGGTGAACCACATCGAGCCGTCGGGGGCGGCCGCGATGTGGTACGGGAGGCTGTCCGGCGTGGGGATCGGGTACGAGGTGGCGCGGCCGTCCACCGTGATGCGCCCGATGGAGTTCGTACCGGAGTCCGTGAACCACAGCGCGCGGTCGGCACCGCTTGTGACCCCCAGCGGGAAGCTGCCTGTCCAGGGCAGCGGGAATTCGGTGATCCGGCCCGACGTGGTGATCCGGCCGATCGCCCCGGCGGCTCCTTCGCTGAACCAGAGTGCGCGGTCGGGGCCCTGGGTGATGTCGAAGGGGAAGCCGTCGGCGCTGGGCAGGGCGTACTCGGTCACAGAACCGCCGGTGGTGATGCGCCCGATGCGGCCGACACCGGACTCGGTGAACCACAGCGCCCGGTCCGGTCCAGCCGTGATGCCGGCCGGGAAGCTGTCAGGGGTGGTGACCGGATACTCCGTCACGTCCCCCACGTCGGCCCGGGCGGGAGCGGCGACGGCGAGCGCCAGGAGGCCGGCGAGGCATGTGGTGAACAGCCGGTGAAGACGTCGTCGGGTCGTCGGCGTGCGCGGCATGGATCGGATCCCTCTCGATGGGCGGCGGTCGAGCGACACATGACGACATATCAGCTCCTGCCCCGCCCCGCCCGGGCTGCGCCCGCGGGTCGGCCGCCAACCCCCCGGCCGCCGTACGGGCCCCCTGTGCTGTCGCCGATCCACGAGCGGTCGGCTGCTCCAGCACCGGGCGAGGCGCCTCCCGGCGCAGGGGCGACGCTCACCGGGGCGGCTCGCACCGCCGGGGAAGCGTCACGGTCCCGGGCCGGTGCTCGAAGGTGTCCATGACCAGCCACTCGTCCAGCTCGGGGTCGTAGAGGTTCTGGACGCCGAACTGCAGCACCTGCCAGAAGGTTCCCCGGTTGTGCTCGTCGACGTAGATGTCGCCGAGCGCGAGCGGCAGACGCGGATAGTTCCCGGGAGGCAGCTGGGGGAGGACCACGCCCACCCTCCAGTGGTTCACGTGCCGCTCCGGGCGGGTGCGCCGCAGGGTCTCCCGCCCGACGAACCGGGCGCCCTCGAACCCCTGGTTCAGTGCCTCCAGGTTGAAGTCCGGGATGCGTGAGCAGGGATGCTCGTTCAGACCGGGCCATTTGTACGTCAGCGTGTAGAGCGTGTCATGGTAGATCAGGTTGGTGAACCAGATCGGGTACTGCGGGCCCCCCGCGGTCATCTGGCTGTCGCCGTCTCTCCCCTCCCAGGTGAACGGCACCGTGATGTCCAGGTCCTGGACGATCCACTTGCCCTTGCCGCGGAAGTCGCGGGGGAGGCGGGGCGGAGGCGGCGTCGGGGAGGCGTCCTGCCGTGCGGCCACCGTCCCGAACGACGGCGCGGTCCCGGTCCGGGGCTCGGTGCCGACTGGGGGCGGAGCTGCCAGGACGAGGGCGACCACTCCGGCAAGAGCGGCCGACGTGACCGTCTTGCGTGTGCCTTTCCAACCCATGGTCTCCCTCGGCTGTCGCGTCAGGCGCCGTCATGGCGCGGGGTACGGTCACGGCGATGCGGGGACACCGTCCCCGGAATTGAAGATTCCGAAACCGGCGGCTTTGGGCCGTCCGCTCAGGGCTTGGGGTAGTGCGCTGCCATGGGGTCCACGCCCCTGGGCGGCATAGGGCCGAAATCAGTGGGGTTACGTTACGCATGACGGCACACGCAAACAGTCTGGCCGCGTTCCTGCGTTCGCGCCGGGAGGGGCTCACGCCCGAGCAGGTGGGCTTGGCCTCCCAGGGCCGGCGACGTACCCCGGGACTGCGCCGGGGCGAACTCGCCACGCTCGCCGGGTTGAGCGTCGAGTATCTGGAGCGTCTCGAGCAGGGCCGGGACACCAACCCTTCCGGCGCGGTGCTCGCCGCCCTCGCCGACGCGCTCCGCCTGTCCCGCGACGAGAAGCGGCACCTCGCTCGCCTCGCCCTGAGACAGCACAGCGCCACGCTCCTCCCCGCACCACAGCCGGTCGGTGACGCCCCCCGCCCCAGCGTGCGCGACCTCCTGGACCGCTTGGATCCCACCCCGGCATGCCTGCTCGGGCCGGTCTACGACGTCGTGGCATGGAACCGGTCGTGGGAGACGGTGGCCACACCGCTGGGTGTGCTGGACACGGACCCGCCCAACCTCATCCGCTACCACTTCCTGCACCCCATGGCGCACCGCATCCTCGACGAGGCGTCATGGGCGGCGACGGCGGACGAGGCGGTCGGCTGGCTACGGGCCGCCGAGCCGGACTGGGGCTCGGACGACGCGTTCCGGGCCCTGGTCGAGGACGTGGCCGCGGTCCCCGGGTTCGCGTCGCGGTGGGCGGCCCACGCGGTGGCTTCCAGACTGCCGGGCGGCAAGCGCTTCTGGCATCCCGACGCCGGGCACCTGAACATCCGGCTGGAGGTCCTCTTCGTAGGGGAGGCGAACCACTGGCTCCAACTCTGGCTGCCCGGCGACGAGGAGACCGCCGCGGCCTTCGACTCCCTTCCGCGCCCGCAGGCGGTTCCCGTGCCCGAGGCGTAGCCCGCCGGACGACCGGTCCGGCGCGGCTCACGGGCTATCGCCCGCGGCGCATCGTCTCCCTGCCGGTACGGGTATCGGCAGGGCGTTCCTGTACGGGGTCTTCGGCGCGCATGGTCGGGGCAGGGAGTCCGACGGAGCGAGAGGGAAGGGCCCATGGAACTCAGGCCGATGCGATCCTGGATCCACCACAGCCGGGGAAGGGTGCTGCGCCAGGCCGTGACCGGACGGCACGAACTGGGCGGCCTGTACGAGGACATGCTCACACGGCAGGGCTTCGAAGGGCGCGACGCGTACCTGTACCGGCGCAACGAGCCGACCGGCTGGAAGCACGCGGCGCCGGGCGCGGGAAACCGCACCTACGACGGGCAGTCGCTGGAGCCCACCGACCGGACCCTGCCCGGCGGCGGCCCGCTGCGCCTGTTCCACAACCCCGCGCTGTCCATCTGGGTCAGCCGGCGCAGCGCGAACATGCCCTACTCGGTGCGCAACGTCGACGGGGACGAGCTGTACTTCGTGCACGAGGGCACCGGCACCTTCTACACGGAGTTCGGGCCGATCCCGTACGAGCCCGGTGACTACGTCCTGGTGCCGAAGGGCGTCACCTACCGGATCCGTCCGGCCGGCCCGGTGAACTACTTCCTGGTCGTCGAGTCGGCCGAGGAGCTGGGCTTCGCCGACACCGGTGCGTTCGGCCGCCGTGCCCCCTTCGACCCCGGGCTGCTGTACGTACCGTCCCCGGCACTGGACGAGCTGGGTGACGGCCGTGACGAGGACGGCACCTGGCCGGTGCGGATCAGGATCCGAGGGGAATACGCCACCGTCGTCTTCGACGCCGACCCGATCGACGTCGAGGGGTGGTCGGGCGATCTGTTCCCGTTCAAGCTGAACATCCGCGACTACCGGCCGGTCATGAGCGACCGCATCCACATCATGCCGTCCGCGTACGCCGTCTTCGCCACGTCCACGTTCATGGTGGGGAACTTCCTACCGCGTCCCTTCGAGTCGGCGCCCGACTCGGAGCCCTTCCCGCCGTACCACCGCAACGCGGACTACGACGAGTTCACGTTCTTCCACAACGGGACGGTTCTGGGCATGCCCATCGCCCCGGCCACCATGTCCCTCGTACCGCAGGGCCTGCACCACGGCCTGCCCGCCGGACTTCAGGAGCAGGTGTCCAAGAACCTGAAGCCGGGCGACCGCATCGACAGCGAGGTCGTGTTCGTGGACACCAAGGCACCCCTGACCCCCACGCCGGAGGCCGATGCGGCGAGGCAGAGCACGGCCCAGGGCACCTGATGGCGCGGGCGGACGTACCAATGACGAAGAAGAAGGGGATGCATTTCGTGACCAGGATGCACAGGGCCGCCATGATCGGCGGATCTGTTCTCGCGCTCGTCCTGGGCAACATGGTGGCCTCGGATGCCGCCGCACAGCCGTCGGTGACGTACTGCGCCAAGGGAACCACCGCGTACAGCACGCCCGGCGATGACGACTGCGTCCTGCCCGCCGGCACCCGCGATCACGAGCTGTTCTTCATCGGGGCCGGTGGCGGTGGTGGCGGCGGCGCGGGCGGGGTGTATGACGGCCCCGGCGGGTACGGGGGCGGAGGCGGGGGAGCCGGTGCCGATGCTGACTGCGCGATCCCCGGCGGGAGCGGAAACAGGATCGAGGTCCACGTGGGCCGGGGCGGTGACGGCGGGGACGGCGGAAGCAGCGGCCGTAGCGGTGCGAACGGCAAGAGAGGAGGAATCACGGGCGTCAAGTCCGTCCAAGTCGCCCCGAACGGCAGCACCCAACTCCGAGCCCAGGTGTCCGGCAAAGGAGGCGGAGGAGGCCAGGGGGGACAGCGCACCGGCGGAGAGCATGGTTCCGGCGAGCGCAGCGGAGGCTGCGGCAACCTGGCGCCCGGCCCCGACGGACGCAACGGCTCAAGTGCCCACGGCAGCGAGGGCGGACTGGGCCAGCCTGGCGGCAAGGCGAACCGCACGGATGAAAGGTGCCCCCGTGCCGGGAACGGCGGCAGCGGCGGTGGCGGCGGCAGCTGGGGAGGACACGGCTACGCCGGGGGCCGGGGCGGCAACGGCTGCGTCCTGCTGACCGTGCACTGAGCTTGCCGTTTATCCACCTGCGTCGCACCGAGCCCGAACATGTTCGGGTTTCCCCACATCACCGGACGTGCGAGAGGCCGGGCCCCGATCCCGTGCTCAGGGTTGATTCAGTACGGAGGCCGGGATCGTGGGACTGGTCGAGTACAGCGTCCGCCGAGATGCGCTCGCGATGGTGTCGGGATTCCGGTCGGAGCTGTATGCGTGCCTGACAGCGCGGGCGGATGCCCTGTTCGGCGTGTGCGACGCGCTGCTGTGCACCGACGGACCTGTCCGTACCCTCGTGGACCTGGCGCTCGCGCCCGAACACCGACGCGGGCACGGAGCCCTGTACGCCGGAATCAACCGGGGCCGGATCGCCGTTGCCCGGCTTCGTCGCGCGCTGGCGGGCGTGCCATTGTCCCGTGCGAGCGACGGCCGGCTGGTGTTGGCCGTGGACGTCTCCCCGCAGCTGCGGTGAGTAGTTCGTTCTGGGCAATGTGGGGCGGGGTGACCACTCTGATGCGGGGTGGGCTCGTCTGGAGCCGAACCTTCCGAAGGACGTGGGCCGGGGCGGGCGTTGGTCGTGCCACCGCCGAGTGATCAACGGGATCCTGTTCCGACAGCGGACCGGTATCCCGTGGCGGGACCTTCCGGCAAGGCTCGGGAAGTGGAAGACATGCCATGATCGGCATCGCCGGTGGTCGGCGGACGGCACGTGGGACAGGATCCTGCGCTCCGTCCAGGCCGACGCGGACGCGGAAGGCCGCATCGACTGGTCCATCGTGGGCGTGGACTCGACGGTTTGCCGGGTGCACCAGCACGCGGCCGGAGCCCCGAAGCGGCCTCCGCGCATTCCCGGCAAGCGAATCCGGCCTGCCCACCATCGGGATGATGAAGGGCTGGGCCGCTCCAGAGGCGGGTGGACCACGAAGATCCACCTGGCCGGTGAGGGCGGGCGGCGCCCACTGGCGGTGCTGATCACGCCGGGGCAGGCCGGTGACGGGCCGCAGATGATCCCGGTGCTGGAGCGTATCCGTGTGCCGCGCCCGGCCGGCGGGCATCCCCTCACCCGGCCAGACCATCTGAGCGGTGACAAAGCGTACAGCTCCCGCCGCAACCGCCGATATCTGCGGCGCCGACAGATCAAGCACACCATCCCCGAGCGCAAGGACCAGCGGGCCCACCGCCAACGCCGCGGCAGCAAAGGCGGTCGGCCCGCAAACTTCGACCGGGCCCGGTACGTTCGCAGAAACGAAGTCGAGCGGACGATCAACGCTCTCAAGGTATCGCGCGCTGCCGCGACACGCTTCGACCAGCGGGCCTGTGTCTTCCAGGGCACGGTCACCGTCGCAGCGATCCGGCTCTGGCTCCGTCCTTGAATCGCCGGACGCACCGTAGCCCCACGCTTTCGCCTGGGGTGAGGGTCACCCGCACGCATCTCGCCCGCGGCGAGCGCAGTTCGGCGACTTGGGCCGGTGACAGTTCCACGCGCAGCGGCGTCATCACCATGGCGACCCCTCCCACCGGGTCACCTACCCAGGCCGCACCACAAATCACCGAGATCGCTTAGAGGATGCAGCTAAAGAGGCTGCTGGTCTTGTCGCTGTCGAACATGGGGAGATTGTACTTGGCGCCCGGAGGCACGGATTCCAAAAGGCGTCCTTTGTAATCCTGGTGTTCGAATAGACACCACTGATTGTCGGTGCGGTTCCAAACCGAGCTCACGCCGTCATTTTGCCATTCCACGAGACGCGGCACGCTCCCGCCATCCCGGACCCTGACCGCCCACCCGCCTTCATCGTTGTCCTGATAGGCGCAGAAGTACCCGGGGTTACACCACCCGTCGGCTTGCGCCGGAGTCGCCGTGACCGTGGAAAGCGCCACTCCGGCGAGTGCCGCGGCCAGCACGGCCCGGACAGATTTGAACGCCTTGCGCACTAACTACTCCCATCGTCTCGGGGCACAGGCAATCCCCTCGTGTGTTCCGCTCTACTACCCTCGCAGAGCCATCCTCATACCGAGGGGCGATCAACCGGCCTTGCCTGCTGACACGTTGCTCGCGGAATCGCAGTTGTGAGCCCTCCCGGCATGGGGTCAGAATTCCGGGAGACAGGGGCAGTCACGGAACGATCACCCTCGCCGCGATCCGATCGCCAGGAAGAGCATCAGCGCCGCAGCCATCACGGCCACAATGCCCCGAACGGGCTCTCTTGCTGTGCACCGCGCGGGCTCTACTTTCTCGACCGTCTGGGTGTCCGACTGGGCATACCGTGCCCGGTCGAAACCGGCGAGGCGACCGTCCCGGCTGCCGCCCCGGCTGCCGCGCCGCCGACGGCTGGCCCGCTGGTCCCGCCACGGGACCTATCGGACACCCCCTGGGCGGGGGACCGGACGTAGTGCCGGAGGTGTGAACCCCCGAACCCGGTGATCTTCCGTTTGTGCAGGTCAAATGCCGTGGGCAAGCCCCCTTCGGAAATCGACACCTCTTTCCTCGCGATAGCCGAGGGAAGAGGTCTGTCCCGAGTCCGGGGCTGGCGGCGCCGTCACGAGTACATGTACCGGTATGGCGCGGGAGCGGATCCGGTGGACGGTCGTGGTGGAGCGGGCGCGGCTGATCGTGGACGGGTACGCGCCGTTGAAGGTCAGGCTGCGGCAGGTGATGTACCCCCTCTTGATGGTGCGCTCGGACCGGCCGGGACTGGCGGGTGGCGGCGGAGGAGTTCGGGCTGTTCCTGGTCTGGCTGAAGTTCGGCTCGAAGGAGACGACGGGTATCGACCAGCCTGCTGGATACGGCCTGGTGCTGGCGGGACCAGGTGCGCAGAGTGCTCTGCAGCCGGCCCGGATCGGGAACGTGGCGGCCGGGGTCCGGCAGTTTCTGGTGCACGGCATCATCACGAAGGCGGTGTCGTCGGTCGTGATGGCCCAGCTCTACGAGGTCGCCGAGGACTGGGATTTGCCGGTCGAGGCCCGCGGGGAGCGAGCAAGTCTGGCGCGAGTCCGGCATCGGCGGCCCCGACGACACCGAGCGGCTCAAGGCTCGGATCACCACCCTTGAACAGCAGGTCGTCGATCTGGAACTCAGGCTCCGGGACCAGGGCGACGAGTTGAACGCCGCCCGCTCGACCATCCGCGAACTCATGGCCCAGCTCAACCGCGACTCGGACCGACGGCATTGAAGAGCGCAGGTGGTGCGCTCGATGCGAACCTGCCGCTCGATCAGCTGCCCAAGGCCGTTCCCGAGCCCTTCCTTCCGCAGTCACCGGATGTCTCTGGAAGCGTTCGCCCAAAGAGGTGGTTTGCCCGCTCAAAGCGCTGGCGGGGCGGCGCACTGCGCTGGGGTGGGTACGGCTTCGCCGTTCTCATAAGCAGCGGCTCTCTCATCTCAAGGAGTGTGGATGTCCAGCCAGAACCCGCCAGGGGTTTTCGTGAAGGAGCTCCCCGACGGAGTACGCACGATCAACGGGGCGAGCACGTCGGTCCCGGCGTTCCTCGGCTACACGCAGGCCTCCGCAAACGACGGTCCGGACGTGACCCCGAAGCCGTTCACCGAGGCTGAACGGGCGGTCCCGCAGAAGATCGGCAGTTGGAGGGAGTTCGCCGCCCGTTATAGCACTGCGGGAATCGCCAAGGACCTCGCGGACGCGACCGACCCGGCCACCGTTCATACGCTGCAACGGTGCCTCCCCCTGGCCGAGGCGGTCAACGGGTTCTTCGCCAACGGCGGGAGCACCTGCTACGTGGTGGGCTTCACCAGCCCGCAGGACGCCGTCTCGCCCGAGGGCCTCAAGGGGAACACGGAAGCCCGCACGGGCCTCGCCGGTCTGGAGACTCTTCCCGAGGTCACCATGGTCGCCGTGCCCAGCCTCTGGGACATGACCGCGGACGTCTCCTCCGAGAAGGAGGTACCCGCGCCCGACCACGCCTCGGGCGTCAGCAGGATGGCCGAGGTCGTGAAGCACTGCACCGAGCGGCGCAACCGGCTGGCGATCCTCGACCCGCCGCCCGGCCAGACCCCGGCCCAGGTGGCGACGTTCGCCGACACGCTCGCCTCGCCCGACTCCGACGATGCCGCCTTCACCACCCTGTACTACCCGTGGATCACGGTCCCGGGTGTCGACGCCGTCGAGCGCACCGTGCCGCCGTGCGGCCACCTGGCGGGAGTCTGGGCCCGCACCGACGCCGAACGCGGCGTCTTCAAGGCCCCAGCCAACCAGAACCTTCGCGGCGCGCTGAAGATCGAAACCCTCCTTACGGACGACCAGCACGGTGAGCTGAACGCGAAGGGCGTCAACTGCCTGCGGGTCTTCCCGGACAGGGGCCTGCTCGTGTGGGGCGCCCGCACCAGGTCGACCACCCGCGACTGGCGCTACCTCAACGTCCGCCGCCTGGTGTCCTATCTCTCCGACTCCATCCGCCAGTCCTCGACATGGGCGGTGTTCGAGCCCAACGACGAGCGGCTGTGGGCGACGTTGCGGCACTCCGTCGCCTCGTTCCTCACCGACCAGTGGCGGCAGGGCGCCCTCGTGGGACGCACACCGGACGAGGCGTTCTATGTGATCTGCGACGCCACCAACAACACACCCGAATCCGTGGCCGACGGCAAGGTCATCTGTGACATCGGCGTCGCACCCGTGCGCCCCGCCGAGTTCGTCCACTTCACCATCACCCAGCTCGCCGGACAGAGCGACAAGATCACCTGACGGCCCACCTGTCTGCCCCGCCTCGGCGGGGCAGACAGCATCCTCGTCTGCCGAGCTGAGTGATCAACGAGCCAGCCGTTGGTGGGGCCCTGTACGTCGAGGCAGGCGACCCGCGCGGCGTGTCCGTGCACCACACCTGTTGCGCCCGCTTTGGTCGTCGTCCTGACCGCTTCTGAGCTGCGCGGATTCGAACCGCACGCTCGCCTACGAGCCCTGGAGCCGGACGAACTCCAGCGCCTGGTCCTCGCCGCCGTCGCCCCGTACATCGACCGCGACATCCTCGCGCAGCAGATCACCCGCGAGGAGGATGCTCGACGGGCTGCCGGTACGCCCCGCGTCGGTCGGTCAGGCGTAGCGGCAGACCGTGACGCCGGCTGCAGCACCGCATCCCATCTTTGTGTAGTTCTTCTGGACCATGTTCCAGTAGTGGCCCCAGTTCCTGTAGCTGGGGTCATCCGTGTTCCAGTTCGGGCCGGCCGCGTCGTAGGCGGTTTTCTCTCCGGCCCACTGCGACACGGCCTGGGATGGCCCGGCACCCGACATGTTCTCGGCGCCGTTGGTGAAGCTCGAGTCGTGCTTGAGGCCGCCGGCGTGGGAAGCGGGGTTGTCGGCCCATGACTGCGAGCCGGAGGCGAGAGCCGCGTCCCAGGCGATGGGTGGAGCGCCTTCCGTCTGACGTATCACATTGGTGTCGTTCAGCATTGCCGCCTGATCGGCGGGGCTGACCTGGGCGGGATGGCCGGCCCAGACGGCGGCGGACGCCGTTGAGCCCGCCCCCAACACCATTCCTCCGGCCATCAGCGTTGCCGCAATGGTCATGGCCCGACGACTTGCACGAGAAAGACTTGTCATTGCGACTCCCTGGTCGCATGGAAACAGCGGAGAGTGCCGGCCCGGTGCACGAACGTCAACCGCCGTGGGAGGGGGCAATACGGCCGGCATGCGCGATGGTGACTGACCCATCGCTAACGCGGGTTCTCGCAAGGACGGCCCATGGCCGTTCCTCCCCTTACGGCCAGCGTATGTCCGGGTGACGGTGGTGGCGACCGGGACCGTGCCGACCGGCAGCAGCGGCCCGAGCCGCTCGTAGCGGCGCAGCTCGGACGGGGCGACGCCCGTCGCCGCGGCCACCTCCGCGATGTCGAGCGGTTCCCCGCCATCGGCCATGTGCGCACCGCCCGCCCCGATTTGAAATCTGGTTCAAGTGGCACGGTCACCGGGGCCGACACGGCGGGCCCCTGGACTCGCGGGAGCGGTGCATTGACCACGACGCAGCACACCACACCGACCGTGAGAGCGGTGCGTGGGCCGGTGACGTCGGCGAGTAGCCCGCCGGGCGCGGTGAGGACGGCGATGGACGCCTGCCGGCCGATAGACCAGGCCGACAGGGTGCGGGCGACGAGGTGCTTGGGCGCGCGTTCGAGCCGGTAGGTGGCGAGCACCGGGGTGTACAGGCTCATGTTGACGATGATCGCCTCGTCGCCGTCGCCGTCGCCGTCGCCGTCGCCGTCGCCGTCGCCGTCGCCGTCGCCGTCGCGGAAGCGGGCACGTTCCAGAGAGCCGCCGCCGACCCGTCGATTGCCCAGCAGTCCGTCTCCAAACGCATCGCCACGCTGGAGCGCGACCTCGGAGTGCGGTCTGTTCACCCGCGCCCCGCGTGGTGCCAAGCTCACCATCGCCGGGCAGGCGTTCCCGCCCCACGCCCGCGAGCTGCTGCGCGTCGCCGAGTGCGCGGGTGCCTCGGTGCGCCCCGGCCGCCGTACGCTGGGCGCGACGTGATCGCCTCGCGCGGCGCGCAGTCGAGCCTGATGCGCGGTCTCCATCGCTCGCATCCCAAGATCGACCTCGACGTGATGACGCTGTTCGACATGGCGACGGCCGTCACTGCCATCCGCTCCGGTGCGATCGGCGCGTCGTTCCGCGCCGTCGCCGCGCCCGCCCGGCCCCTTTCCGAGGGCATCGAGTCCGTCCGGCTGCTGGATGAGCCGATCAGCTCCTCACCGGCCCCGCCCACGTGCTGGCGAGCGCCCGGTCGGTGCCCCTGGCTGAGCTCGCCGGGCACCGGATCTGGACGCGCGGCATCGCCCCCGGTACAGAGTGGGGCGCCTACTACGACGACCTCGTCGCCGAGTTCGGCCTCACCATCGAGGTGACGGGCCCCGACTTCGGCTCCGACGCGCTCCGCGACACCGTTGCGGACACCCCGACTCTGGCCACCTTCCATGGGCGAGCGCACCCGCCCCATCTAGCCCGCAGGCCACGGCCTGGGCATCCCGGTAACCGACCCGACGCCTGCCTCTCGGACCACCCGGCAGTTTCGTAGAGCATCTGCCGCAGCGCCTTTCCCGCGAGGCCGGGGTGGCGGGCGTGCAGTTGGAGACCGCGTACGACAACGACGTCGCAGAGGCGCAGCATGAGGCGAAAGGCCGAATGCGAGGAGTTCTACGTCTGCTTCCACGGCTTGGAAGCCTGAGTTCCGTTAGTTCCCTCAATTCCCTTCCTTCGAGGTGAAACATTCGCGCACCCCCGACGCGTCAATGGGGTGAGTCGAAAGCAAGGGGGACGGGGATGGGGCAAGCACGCAGGGAGGGGTTCCGCGAGTTCGCGGAGGGCCGGGCGGGGAGTCTGTACCGGTCGGCCTGTCTGCTGGCGAGTGGGGACACCCATCTCGCCGAGGACCTCGTGCAGGAAACCCTGGGTCGGATGTACCTGATCTGGGGGAGGGCCTCCAGCATCGACAATCCGGCGGCCTACGCGCAGACGGTGCTGGTGCGGGAGTACCTCAAGCACAAGCGTCGCCGCTCCGCGGGGGAACGGCCCTTCGCCGTCCCGGCGGAGTCGGGCGGGACGGCGGCGCTCTCGGTCGCGGGAGCCGATCCGGTCCTGCGGCTGACTTTGTTGGAGGCGCTCGGCCACCTGGCCCCCAAGGACCGGGCGGTGCTCGTGCTGCGGTACTGGGAGGACCGCAGCGTCGAAGAGACCGCCGAGGCCTTGAGCGTCACCTCGGCGGCCGTACGTACGCGCAGTTCCCGAGCGATCGCCCGCCTGCGCGCGGAACTGGGCGGGAGTCTGAGTGTGTTCGTGGCCACCTGAGCCCGGCGGACCTTCCTGCCCGTCGGCCCACCCCTCGCCCCTGTCACGTTCGTCGCCGGGCCACACACCGGCGCGATTCCCCACCACCACCCGGAAGGTGATTCGGCATGCCCTTTGAAGATGAACTCGGTGCGGCCCTGCGGCGCACGGGAGACGGATTCGTCCCCGGCCGCCCGGACCTGGTGGCCGCGGGCGAACGGCGCGGACGCCGGTTGGTGGCCCGCCGTCGGGCCGCCGTCGTCGGCGGCTCGGCGCTGGCCCTGGCCGTCGTAGGCTCCGTCGGAGCCTACGGAAGCGGTCTGCTCGGTGTCGGCACCGGCAGTGGCGGCATGCCGAACGTCGCCGCCGCCCCCGTCGCCACGACCGAGCCGGCCGCCGCCTCCACCCCGACCACCGTGCAGTCGGCCGGTGGGGTGAGCGCAGCCCGACTGATCGAGATTTACCGGCAGTTGCTGTCAGGCGGCCGGGTGAACGACACGACTGCCAACGTGCCGGGCGGCGCCGACCAGTCGCCGAACGCGATGGTGGCCGGCGTGTACGACGACGGCAACGGCCGCGCGGCGATCTCCGTCGGCCTCGCCCGCACCGATCCGCACGGCCAGGCGGCCGAGGACATGCTGAAGTGCCCCGACCGCAAGCTCGTCCCCTACGACTCCTGCGCGGTCGAGACGCTGCCGGACGGCGGCAAGCTGAACCTCTTCCAGGGCTACGAGTACCCGGACAAGCGCGAGCCCACCAAGCTCTGGCGGGCCGTCCTGGTCACCCGTGAGGGCTACCAGGTCGATGTGTCGGAGTGGAACGCCCCCGCCGAAAAGGGGCAGCCCGTCAGTCGGCCCAACCCTCCACTGAACAAGGCCCAGTTGAAGTCCTTCACCACCTCGGCCCTGTGGCGCCAGGTCCTGAGCCGGCTGCCCGCGCCCCAGCAGGCGCCGGAGGGGGCGGATGCCGCGGACGCGAACGCGGGCAACGGGGCGAGCACCGGCGCCTCCGCGGGCACGAGTACCGGTACCGGCACGCGCGACACCACCGGCACGACCAGGGACAAGGGCACCGGCGGCGCCACCGCGGGCGACCCGCAGCCGTCCGGCGGAACGGCCCAAACGCCTGACCAGGGAGGCACGGGCCCGGAAGACGCGAGCCAGGGCGGCTCGGGCCACAGCGGTACGGTCGCGGTGCTGGAGTCCCTCGTCCCGAAGTCCGGGATCACGATCCTGCGCAGGTCCGGACAGCCCGGCTACGGCTCCCTCGTGCTTGACGACGGCAAGGGTGCCTCGCTGGTCCAGGTCAATGTCCAGGAGGGCATGGGCGAGCTGCTCAAGGACCGTATGGAGGGCGCGAGCGTCGTCGTCCTGCCCGACGGCACCCGGGTGCTGGCGGAGCAGAAGTCGGGCGAGAAGGGCGGCTCAGGTGTTGTCTGGTGGAGTGTCGACACGCTGCGGCCGGACGGGCGCCGGGTGGTCGTGTCGGCCTTCAACACCGGTGACCAGTCGAAGGCGGCCACCCGGGCCAAGCCTGTCCTGACGATGGAGCAGATCAAGGTTATCGCCCTCGACCCGAAGTGGTTCGGCTGACCGCTCGCGCGGGGTCCTGTCCGGCATTCGCCCGGGGCCCCGTCTGGCGGTCCACTTGGCGTCGGCGCAGTACTTTATGACCGCTGTCGTAAAGGGGAAGGGGACCGGGTCTGCGCGAAGCAGATCCGGTCCGCCCGATCGGCGACGGCGCCCTGCCCGTAACCCCTCGACGAACGCCACCCGCTGCTCGGCGCCGTCCTGCCCGACAGTGACGGGGTGCTGGCCGACGATCCGTGCGATGTACTGGTCGTAGCCCTGTCAGTGCTGGTCGGCATGATGTCCTGATGTCCTGATGTCCTGATGGCCAAGCGGCCCAAGACCGATCATGCAGGGGCAACCCGCGAGCTCGATGAGGCGGGATGCGAGCCCGTGACGCCATACCCGGCCGGCCGGACGTCCACCACGGGTGACGGCCGGCTGCGGCATCTCACCGTGGCGCTGCCGCCTGAGTTCGCCGCCCGCCTCTTCGCCGCCCAGGACGCCGGGGCGAACGAGCAGCAGCTGCGTGTCATCGCCGCCGAGGGCATCCAGGAGGTCTACTTCAAGGACCGTGGGCGCCGCGCCGGCGGCCTCCTGATGGAGTTCACCGACGTCGAGCACATCGAGTTCGACCTGTGGGAACCCGGACAGCAGCGCGAGGCCGAGCCGACGACGTGAGCCGAAGCACGATGGTTGTCACAGAGGCAGGTGTCCTGTCACCCAGGTCGACGGCGGAGGCGGGGTGCCGGGCAGGGGGTAGCGTTCCGGCATGACGTCAGCGCTGCCCCGGTTTCCGCCGCATCCGATCCGCGGCGTATGCGTGCTGCATCAGAAGCAGAACTGCGCGCCACATTTCGCGGAGATAGAGGTGGATTTCGAGCCCGCAGCCGAGGGCTTCGCCTTCGAGGCAGCTCAAGAGCTGACGGTGGACTACGAACCTGCCGAGGATCTGCCACGCTTCTTCGCGGCTGCCGCCGTGGGGATCGAGGAGCAGCTGAGCTTGCCCGAGCACGGAGTCGTGATCGCCACTCGGGTGGTGCTGCGGCGCGCCCGCGCCGATCCGTTCGGCTCTCACGAACTGGCCTTCAAAATCGCGGGCTACCTCGCCGCCCGTAAGGCTTTGGAGCGTACGGGGTGCCCGCGACTCTGAGCGCTGTCCCTCGCGACGGCGGGTAGCTCAACCCTCACTGTCAGCCGGACCTCAAGTGACAACAGGCGTGCTGTCGTGGACGGGGTGACAAGTAGCGCGCTGCCGTGGCAGCAATTGCCGTGCTTCGGTCAAGTGCAACCCCAGGTCAGTACCGACCGTGGTGACAGTTTTCGTGCTTCGGCACACGACGGTTCGGCCTCGCTCTGCTGTCCGAGACCCGCCGTGAGAAAGGCGTTGTGCGGGAGGTCCCGCGTCGTGTTGCTTTGGAGCGTGAGCGTGAGCGTGAGCGTGACGTGGTTCGCGCCTGACGGGAAGACCGATGCCTTGATCGCGCTGCAGCGCAGCGCGCCGGTGTCGACTCAGGAGGCAGCCAAGCCGCGGCACACCCTCGCCGACATCGCACAGGCGCTTCCGGGCCTGCACAAGGGTTTTCTGGGACGGCTCCCCGAAATCCTGCGACTGGAGCCGAGGGCACGAACCAGGTCCAGCGCATCGTCATGGCCCGCAACCTGCCGTAGGGGCCTGACCCAGCCGGACGCGAGGCTTCCCGGTCCGTGGCCGGGGGACCGCGCGTGTTCCGATCGGCGGCGCACCCCCTAGGCTGTGCGCCGGCCGGCCCCAGACGCGGGGTCCCAGGGGGCGGGGAACACGATGTCCGTAGAACGTCACATAGCGGGGATGCTCCAGCAGATCGCCCGCCAGCAGGACATCGTCGAGACCGCCCCCCAGGGCACCACGCCGAAGGCGGCCGCCCTGGCGCACGTGGCGGAGCAGTACGGCTACACGTACGGCATGGCGCACAGGACCGGGTTCAAGAACTCGCTCGTCCAGGTCCGGATGTACCGGGAGCCGGGGCCCGACGCGCGCGTCCGCGAGGCCGCCACCATCACCGCCCATCCGCTGGCGGGCAACGGCGGGACAGTGCCCGGGCTGGAGCAGGGCTCGCTGAAGCCGCTCCCCGAAGCGGTCGGCGCCGTGGCCGTGCTGAAGGACCTCATCACCTTCGACGTCATGGCCCTGTACGTCGCCGACCGGAGCCAGAAGGTGAAGTGCTACCTCGCCTGCGCGGTCCTGACCGTCCTCATGCTCTTCGACAGGTCGCCGGTCGAAGCGGTCGCCTCCGGCGGGGCGGTCGCGCTGCTCTTCACCGTGGCGTTCAAGGTGGGCGCGTTCCGCCGCGGGAAGATCGCACAGCGGCTGTCGGCCGCCGGGTTCCTCGCGGTGCGCGACGAACAGGGCCGCCAGCGGTTCCTACGCCCGGGGCAGCAGTTGCCCGGCCACCCCAACCCGTTCGCCGCCTGAGGCCCTGGCCTGCGGCGCAGGCAGGACCGGAACACCGCCGGGCAGCTGCCGCCGGCCGAGTTCGCCCGGCTGCTCGGCGGAAAGGTTAACGGGGGGGGGTAGCCACATGATCGGGCGAACATGTCCGGTACGGGCCGCCCAGGGCAACCTGCACGTGTCGTGCCCCGACCCCGGCCCCGGCCCCGGCGCTGGCCGCAGCGCGCCGGCGTCCCCCGCTCAGGGCGCGGTGGCTTCCCAGGCCGCCTTGATCATCCGGAAGACCTCGTCCACCGTGGCCCCGGGATCGTCCGCCCGGCAGGCCAGCGCGTAGGCGTCGATGGTGAACCGCGCGGTCGCCCGGCAGGCCGTCGCACTCCGGGACAGGTGGGGATCGGCGGCCAGCGCCGCTGCCAGCGCCTGCGAGTGACGCAGGCTCATCGACTCCTCGTATTCGCGCAGGGCGGGTGATCCCTCGATCAGGCGTCGGACGGGGGCACTGCCCTCCGCCGTGCAGTGCCGCACCAGGGCCTGAACCTCGCGGTGCAGCGCCGGGATGAGCGGCTCGTGCGGAGGCCGGTCGGTTACCGCCCGCGTGAGGCGCTGTTCGAAGTCCTGGTCGCGCTCGAACACCAGGGCCTCCTTTGAGGCGAAGTGGGCGAAGACGGTGGTGACGGCCACGTCGGCCTCGGCCGCCACGTCACGGATGCCCACGGCCTCGTACCCGCGCTCCAGGAAGAGGCGCAGGGCGGTGTCAGTGATCTTCTGACGGGTCGCGGCCTTCTTGCGTTCGCGGCGTCCGGACGGCTCGGTCATGCCCTGATGCTACCAAGTAGGAATTCCTAACCGTTGTGAAACCCTAACGGTTAGTTTTATCTTGACCGCATGAGGAAAATCGGCTTCGCCGAGTTCGGCGGTCCCGAGGTCCTGCAACTGGTGGAAGCCGAGGAGCCCCACGCGAGCCCCGGTCGGATACGAATCGCCGTACGGGCGGCGGGTGTCAACCCCGTCGACTGGAGGATCCGGGAGGGCCAGGTCCTGGGAGCCCATCCGGTCGAGCTGCCGGCCGGGGTCGGACTCGACGCCGCCGGGGTGGTGGATGAGGTCGGGGAGGGCGTCGAAGGGGTCGAGGTCGGCGACTGCGTGTTCGGCGAAGGCGCCGACACGTACGCCGAATTCGCCGTGCTGTCGGCCTGGGCCCGGATGCCCGAGGGACTGGCCTTCGAGGAGGCGGCCGGGTACCCGTCGGTGGTGGAGACCGCGCTGCGCGTCATCCGCGAGGTCGGCGTGCGGCCCGGGCAGACGCTGCTGGTCAGCGGCGCGTCCGGCGGCGTCGGGTCGGCGGTGCTGCAGATCGCCCGCGCGCGCGGCATCACGGTGATCGGCACGGCCGGGGCTGCGAACCAGGACTACCTGCGCGGCCTGGGCGCCCTCGCCACGACCTACCACGAGGGCTGGGTCGAACGGGTGCGGCACCTGGGCCGGGTCGACGCGGCCCTCGATCTGGCCGGCTCGGGCGTGATCCGCGAACTCGTCGAGCTGACGGGGGACCCCCGCAAGGTCGTCTCCATCGCCGACCTCGGTGCGCCGCAGCTGGGCGTCCGGTTCTCCGGCGTGGCCGGGAGTGTGCCGGACGCGCTCGCCGAGGCCGTCGACCTCATCTCCCGGGGCAGGCTCCGCATCCCGGTCGAGAGGTCGTACTCGCTCACCGAGGCAGCGGCGGCGCACACTGACAGCCGCGCCGGCCACACCCGGGGGCGCCGGGTCCTGGTCGTCTGAGCCGCGGCCCGTCCGGCCTCCGGCCCCGAACGGCCGGTCACCAGCGGGTGGTGAAGCGGCGTCGGAGGAAGGGCGGTCCGGTGGTAGTGGGGGATAGCAGCCGGGCCGGCGGGCGGCTCTGGCCGGTCAGCTCGTAGCCGTACGCCTCCAGGCGGCTGCCGAGGACGTGCTCGGCGAGCCGCAGCTCCTCGGGGCCCAGGCGGTCCTGCCAGGCATGGCGTCGTCGTGGCTCTCGCCGAGAAAGGCGCACACCTCGGTCAGCATTGCGCTGTGGTGCGCTCGACGTGAGTTTGGCAGCCGTACGGTTTCACGGTGCCGGGCGGGCCGCGGGTGTGGGGCACCGTGCTGCGTGGGGACTGCGGTAACGGTCGGGGAGGCGGGGCACGACGCTGGTCATGAACGAGGTCATCTGCCGGCACACCCGTCGGCTGTCGTGCGTGAAGAAGTCGAACCAGAGCATGAGCCGGTCCTCGGGGTGGAACCGGCCGGTGATCTGTTCCGCGATGTCGGCGGCGGTTCCGATCAGGGCGTTGTCGGCCGCCGAGGCTACGCGTGCGGGGTCCAGTGTGCCCTCCAGAGCCTGCCAGTACGCCGCCAGCCGCACCTCGGCATCCGTGCGTGCGGCGCACCGGTTGAAGTCGGCGGACCGGCCGGGACCGTCGTTGAGGAAGACGAACACGGTGCGGGGCATGTGCCCGCGCCGCCAGGGGCCTCCGGCCGGGTGGTACTCCCGTTCGAGGCGGGTGTGGGTGGCCTCGATGACCTCGGGCGGGGTGATGCTGAGGTTGAACACCTTCACCGGGTGGAACCGGTTCAGGCGGGCCTGCAGGGTCGTGTCCTGGGTGCCTACGAGGAGGTCGAGGAGGTCCGGGCGGGCGATCTCCGGTATGGCCCGGACCGGTTCGAACTCCCACCGGCGGGGCACCGTGATCCGCTCGCCCGCCGCCCCGCTCGCCTTCCGTGCTCGCTGATAGGTGTCCGGGTCCTGGAAGTGGTCGGGGCCCAGCTGCGCTTCGGGGATGTCGTCGCTGGAGAGGGTCTCACCGGACAGCAGCCGTACGAAGATCTCGGCCGCCTCGGCGGCGACGGCCAAGCGCACCTGCGGCCAGGCCTCCTCCTCCCACGCGGCACGCGGGGTCACGCCGCTCAGCCGGCTGACGTAGTCGAAACGCCCGCCCGCGAAACCGACACGGATCCGCCGCCGCTCGTCCGGGTCGAGGCCGTGCCAGCCCAGCAGTGCGGCCACGCGCTCGGCGGCGGCCAGCGGGCCGCCCTGGCCCACGATGTTCATGATCGCGGAACCGACCTCGATCCGCCGGGTCCGGGCCAGGACCTGGCCCGCCAGTTGGCAGAAGTCCGTGTTCAGCCCGATCTCGCCCCGCCAGTTCGGGATCACCGGTCGCCGGTGCGTCCTTTGCAGCTCGCTGCTGAAATGGCTCCCCGCCACCCACACCGTCCGGAAACCCAACCGGTCCGCGACCTCGGCCTGTTCGAGGAAGTTGCGCAGGACCACCGCGTGCGCCGGCAGCGCACCGTCCGGCTGAGCCTGCGTCAGGCTGCAGAAAATGTCGAACCGCACCCCCGTACCTCCAGTCCCGAACACGTGCCCTGCACAGCCCACTCGACGCTCGTGTGCACCCCAACAGGCGTCCAGCGCCCGTCGCACGATGACGCTCGACCGGCGCCGCTGACACAGTGCTGACATCTCCCGCCCAGCCCGGCACCGTACCCCGGAAACGCCGGCTCCCGGAGCCGTTCCGGGAGTCGGCGCCCCGTTCAGGCCATCTCCCGCCGCCACTTCTGCGCATCGGATCCGCCACCTTTCTGGCCGCCTTCTGCGTAGGACCGCAGTACCTGCGCCGCGGACCTTCCCGGGCCGCACGGCTCCTGCTCACACCGTCGGGGAGGGGGTGCCGGTCGCAGTCCGCAGTAACCGGGGTACTTCGGCGAGGACCACATCGCCGGCTGGAGCCTGGCCATATTGAAGTCGATCCGTGCCGTCTGAGTGGTTGGTGGCCATGCCCTGAGGCCCTCCGAGCAGGATGCCTCGCGGCACCGTCGCCCAGGGTTCAGGTCGTCTTGGTCTGGCCACCGTCGATGAGGAACTCGGCGCCCGTGATGTTCGCGGCGCGGGGCGAGGCCAGGAAGAGCGCGAGGTCGGCGACTTCCTGAGGTTCGGTGAAGCGTCCCGTGGTGATGCCCATCTGCTGGGGCACAACCGTGTCCATGGCCTCTTGGGCCGTGGTACCCGCACCTGCCGCGACGGCCTCGGCGAAGCCGCCGGGGGCGGTCCAGAACGGGGTGCGGACCGGTCCCGGAGCGATGGCGTTCACCCGTACGCCGCGCGGCGCGAACTCCTCCGACAGCGCCTTGGTAAGGCTGGTCAATGCGGCCTTGGCCGCCGAGTAGTCCACCACCGTGGGGAAGGGCAGCCGGGCGTTGATGGAACTGATGTTGACGAGCGCGCCTCCGCCGTCAGCGAGCAGGTGAGGCAGCGCGGCGCGGCTGGTGCGGACGGCGCTGAAGAAGTTCAGGTCGAAGCCCCGCTGCCACTGTGCGTCGTCGATGGTGAGGAAGTCGGTGCGGGGCTTGGTGGCTCCGACGTTGTTGACCAGGATGTCGATCCTGCCATGGCGTTCCATCGCCGCCCGGATCAGTGCATCGGGGCCTTCGGTGGTAGCCAGATCGACGGCGACGAAGGTCACGCCATACGTCTCGCGCAACGCTGTCAGCTCAGGGGTCTCGGAACGGCTGCCGGCAACCACTCGCACGCCCTCACGCAGGAACGCCTCGGCAACGGCCAGGCCGATGCCCTTGCTGGCGCCGGTGACGACGGCGACTTTGTCGGTGAGCTCCAGATCCATCGGCACACACTCCTGTGTCATGAACTCTTCTCATTAATCGCACATTCATGGGCATTGTGGGCATCCAATCCCGTACGCCGTCGCAGGCACGCCGTGCCCTACTGTGGGTCTGCACGGTCAACGGTGGATCTTCGAACAGGAAGTGACACCTGATGACAGACGTGATCGTCTCGGCTGAGGCCGTGGTGGAAGTGCAGCCGGCCAGGCTGGCACCGGAGGTTCTGGATGGCCAGCTGGTCAGTCAGCTGGTGGACCGGGCCCAGGCGGACGGGATCAAGCTGACCGGCGAGGGCGGCCTGCCGCAACTGCTGACGAAGAAGATCCTCGAGTCTGCCCTCGAGGGCGAGATCACCGACCGCCTTGGGTGTGAGAAGCGCGAGAAGACCCGCTCCGGCAACACTCTGGACCCCACTGGCCAGGGACCTGAACGGCCCACCCAGTGCACCGCACGGCGGGAACGTGCCTTTTCCCAGTGGGAGTCGGCCGTGCTCCTGCAGACCCCATGTGGCAGGACTTCCTGGGCAAATGCTGCCAGCACCCCGCGGTCGAAGGTAGTGATGAGGCGACGCCCCAAGGCGGAGCATCTGAGGAACTTGACTGTCCCGAACCTGGTGTTGCTGGCCGAGCACAGCCGGGGCCACGATGTGCGGCGTGTGGCCGTCGGCGCCCGTCGACTTCTGCCGCAGGCCACCGTCGCCAGGCTGCCGGACGCCTCCCACTACTCCATTCCGACCGGGCGAAGGCTCTGACCGGAGTTCGTAAACGATCTTGAGGAAGTAGAGGATCGCCGGTCCGAGGGTGATCGGAAGTGCCGTCCTGGGTGTCCGTGTCGGGCGTACACGTGGCCCCCTGGTACGCCGACAGCCAAGGTACTGGGCGGCTCTTACGCGGCCGAGACGCGTACTGCTGGCCGGGTAGGCGGCCGGGGATGCGGAAGGCAGCAGCGTCACGGTGGGGTGTGGGTTTGATCCAAGTCGGCCGGCACCTCGGCCGTCGGACGGTTGCGACGTGCAGCTCGAGGTGGTGCGGACTACCCCACCTGCTGGCAGCCGTACTGCGGGTAGATCTGCCTGAGCAGGGAGGTGGCCTGCGGGGTCGTGGTGACCGTGAACACCGGCCCTCCGTTGCAAGACCACCTCGTAGTCACTAGCGCAGCAGCTTCAGCCGAAGACGGCAGAAGAACGCTGCTGGCGATCAGGCCGCCGGCGAGTGCCAGCAGGCACCTGCGAAATGGGACTCGCCACATGTCTCTCACCGCTCTCCATCAGGTCCGGGGCTCAGGGTCCGGACGAACATAAGAAATTATTTCGGCAAGAGAGGGGAGTGCCAATATTTATGCACTGAACGGGTGCGGAAGGGCACATGGGAGGCTGTAGCTGCCGCTTGGTGTTGAGCCGCTTGGTGTTGAGCGACGCTCTGTATGAGCAGGAACCACTGGATTGCCGTGGCGCTGGGTGGAGACGGCCTCACGAAGGGGCTGCGTTCTGAGATGCGCTTGGTGCGCGACGACATGGCTTGGAGTCGAAGCTGCTCGGTGGTCTCGGGCGCCTCGGATGAGTCGATGTCTGCGTCGACGGCAGCAGCCAGGTTCCGCCGAGAGGCCCGGATCCTAATCCAGCCGGCGGGCATGTCAAAGCGCGCTGCCTCGGGGAGATAGTCGGTGCAGCCAAGCACGACGAGTCGTCCCGAGGCCAGGTTGAGGCTGGCTTCGACTACGTGGTCGAAGTCGTCGCTGTCGTCGTCCGGCTGTGCTGGGATCCCGTCCCGCGCCCGCGTCCAGGCTGCGAGGGTGCCCTCGGTCTGGGCCGCGACCGCCCGGGCGTAGCCGTCCACCCGCTTGCGGGTGAACAGCGGCTGCACAAGCCGGCGCTGGCGCAGGTAGTCCTCGTCCTGGCTGGTCAGCAGGCCGTTGCCGAAGGAGTCCCGGATCTCCTGGTAGAAGGGGTTGTCCTTGCGGAAGTTGGCCGACTCGGAGGCCAGGACCCGCTGGGCGCCCTCGGCGGAGAAGACGCAGTACAGCTCGATGCGCAGCCCGGGCGGGCCCGCGTCGAGCCGTACGACGTCACCGTGGCGCCGCCGGGCCGGAGTCCGCCTTCGGGTCGAGGCACGACCCGAGCAGCGGCACCCCCTCCAGGCGCGGAACCTCCGCACCCGTCGCCATACCCGTCCCGACTCGCATGGCCGCCGCCCCCTCGACTCCATACCGACGGGTGGATTCTGCCGCCCGGCGCCCCGGCGGGCGGGCGTCTACCCGCCATCCGGCCGAATACCGACCCCCGTCAGCCAGTCGGCGACCGCCGCCGCGATGGGCAGACCGGTCTCGGTCTCGTACCAGGAGAAGCCGGGCGACGGATTGACCTCGAAACAGGCGATCCGGCCGTCCGGGAGGAGCTTGAGGTCGACGCCCGCGAACGGCAGTCCCAGACCGGCGGCGAGGGCGACGCAGCGCTCGGCGACGTCCTCGTCCAGCCGATGGGGGCGCAGCCGGGCGTCGGCCCCCACCTGGAGGCGCGCGTAACGGTAGTCGACCGCGGCGGAGTCGACGAGGACGGCGAACGTCCGCTCGCCCACGACGTGGACCCGTACGTCCGGGCCGTACAGGCGCTCCTGGAACTGGACGGGGCACCACCGCAGGCGTTCCAGTCGGCCGCCGTCGCGCTCCAGATCGAAGGCCGCGACCACAGACCTGATGCCGCTGGTGGACTTATAGACGGCCCCCCGGTGCTGGTAGACGAAGCCGAGGACCTCGTCGGGGTCGTCGGAGACCAGGGTTTCCGGGATGTAGAAGCCGTGGCGGGCGATGAGCTGCGCCTGGTACGGCTTGGACATGTTCGAGGCCATGGCCGACAAGGGGTTCGCCAGCCGGCAGCCGCCCAGGGCGTCGGCGACCTCGGTGAAGCCCAGCAGGGTGTCGTGCACGCGCCTCGCCCGAGTCCGCTCCTCGGGGGTCAGCCCGGGTACCGCATCGGGCTCCACGGGCCGCAGATAGGCGGCGGTGACGTGCCCGAGTCCGGTCGAACGCCCGCCGGTACGGATCGTCCCGGCGAGCAGGCCGGCGGGTCCGCCCCGATCCGTGCCGGACAGCTCCATGCTGACGGTGGCCCCGGCCAAGGCCTGCGGGTCCACCACCAGCACGTCGGCGCCCCGGGCGGCGAGCGCGCCGGTGACCATGGCCGTCGGGGGCTCGGACGGCACGCCCCACACCATGACGGTCATCGCTGCCCCAGGGCGCCGAGCAGCTGCCGGTACAGCCTGTGCCCGCCCGCCCGGAGGCCGGGGAGCGGCGAGGTGCCGGCGTAGTGCCAGCGGCCGCCGTCCACGAGGAACTCGACGCCGAACAGGCACCGGTCCGCGCCGACCGCCCTGCACAGGGCGGACACCCCGGCCGCGACCCGGGCCGGGACATCCGGGGTGACGACCCTTCCGTCCAGGCACACCGTGTGCACCGGCCGGGAGTGCGGACCCGCTGCGCGGTGCGCGGCGGCACGTACCGCCTCGGCCGGGTGCCACGGGTACCCGGTGCCCGCATACACGGGAGCGCAGTCGAGTCCGCAGGCCCGTGCGGCGGCCCACGCCCGGAGCGGGTCGGGGGCGGGGCCCGCCAGGCACTGGGGGGTGGGGCGGTTGCGGACGGGGCAGGGCAGTGCGGAGAGCCAGCTGAGGGAGAACGCGTGAAGTTCGGCGTTCGCGTACGCGCGCTCCGCTTCGGTGGCGTACTCCCAGGCGTGGGCCGGCGGCGCGACCGTACGGTTGAGCACGCCGCCGACGCGGGCGCAGTCGACCACCGTTCCGTCGGTCAGTTCGATGACCGTGCGTGCCCGGCCTCCCCCGGGACCGCCCAGCCGGTGCGAGCGGCGCCGGGGGAAGGAGAGCATCTCGGTGGGCAGCACGGTGCAGGGCCGTCCTTCGGCGCGGGCCCGCTCGGCGAACCACAGGGCGTGGGGGTCGTTCAACGGACACAGCACCAGGAGCACGGCGGTTCCCCTCAGATCTTCCCGGGCGGCCGGCTCAGGCCTGGGGCGTGTCGAAGTCGGTCTTCGCCGCAACGGCCTCGGCGACCCGGCGTTCCAGTTCCGCCCGCAGCTGCGAGGTCTCGTCCGCGGCCTGCTGCGACGCTCCCGAGAAGGCCGCGCCGCGCAGGTCGGGGCGCTGTTCCGGCGCGATGAAGCTGCCCAGCCCGGCCAGCCGGGCCTCGACGGCGCTCAGTCGCTGTTCGAGCGAGGAGTGGCCGCCGACGGGGCCGGGAGGACCGACGGGCGGCCTTTCGAGGACGGGGACGTCCACGATGTCCTTCAGCTGCTTGCCGTCCAGGACGAAGTCCTTGCTGAGCTCCTTGTCCTTGATGAACTCCTTGACCTCCTTGTCCTTGGTGAACTCCTTGACTTCCTTGTCCTTGGTGATCTCCTTGAGGAGTTCCTTGTCCTTGACGAAGGGCTTGTGGTCCGTGGCGTCCTTGACCGGCGACTTTCCGTGCGCCGCCGGGACCCCGCTCTCGGACGCCTGCGGCCCGGAGGTGCACAGGGAGATGCCGAGCTCCGACAGCACGGCGGCGATGGGGTTGGCCGAGGTGCTCGATCCGGCACCCGCGAACAGCAGGGCCACGACGAATCCTTCGTCGTCGACGATGACGGAACCGGAGTCGCCATGGTCGGAGAAGATGGCGTTGCGGGCCGGGTCCGCCGTGATGCTCACCTGGTTGGTCAGGGTGTGGACGCCGAGCCCGTCACCGTAGTTCACCTGGATGGTGCCCGAGACCCCGTCGACCGCGCCGTGGGTCAGTCCGGTCGTACGGCCGCGTTTGCGCACCGCCATGCCGAGCTTGGCCTTCCGGGTGCCCCGCACCGGTCCGATCTGGTCGATCTCGCACGAGGTGGCCTTGCCGGGGTCGATCGAGATCACGGCACCGTCGACGGCCGAGGAGAGGGTGGCGCGCAGGAGCGCCCCGAACTCGCCCTGAGGGGCCACACCGGTGTCGATGAGGCTCGGCTGCACCATGCGGTCGCCGATCGAGAACGTGTCGTCGACGGCCGCAACGTGGAAGTTGGTCAGGGCCGCCTTGGCCTGCGTCGCGTCGTCGACGACGATGGCGCCCAGCGTTCCGGCGAAGATGCTGCCGTTGATGTCCCGGCTGGGCCCCATGCTGATGCCGCCCTTGAGGGTGGACAGATGCCGGGTGTCGGCCTCCAGGGTCATGCCCACCGGGCGTGAGGCCACCTGGAGTACGTACATGCGCTCGACCACGTCGGTGACGAAGCCGTCGAGTTCGGCGGGCACCCGGTCGGCGTCCGGTACGTCGTCGGTCTTGCGCACCACGTGGACCCGTACGG
Source organism: Streptomyces sp. NPDC059564 (assembly GCF_042735575.1). NCBI lineage: Bacteria > Bacillati > Actinomycetota > Actinomycetes > Kitasatosporales > Streptomycetaceae > Streptomyces > Streptomyces sp. NPDC059564. Next base: position 34,534 of record NZ_JBHWBP010000021.1, read on the forward strand.
CGATCTGGTCCGTGAGCTCGCCGCCCACTTCCTTGAAGCCGACGTCGATCCCCGTGACGTTCGCCTGTTCGAGAAAACGTTCTTCCACCTGTTGCTTGACGGCGTTGAGCTCTTTCACTGACGGCATTGCGGTCTCCTCCCGGTCGTGGATTTCACGCTCGCACGAGGCTCCGGGGCGCGCCCGGGGAGCGGGGCAGCGGGGTGATCCCCCGCCGCCCGGGCACAATGACCTCATGGAGATGAACGAGGAGCAGGCACGGGAGGTGCAGCGCCGGCACGAGGACCGCCTCCTCGCGCTGCCCTCCGTCACCGGGGTCGGTGTGAAGCTCCGCTCCGGCAGGCTGGTCCTGGCGGTCGACGTGGACCCGGACGCCGAGGTTCCGCCCGAGCTGAGCCAAGCGGAGATCGACGGGCTGCCGCTGGTGGTGGAGAAGCGCCGGTACGAACCCCAGTAGCCCCCTGGGCATGTCGTCCGGGGAAGTTGGTGACACGCGCGCTGGGTGCTTGAACGGGTGAGGGCCTCCTGACTCGGTGGGGATTTGCGACGTCTCGACCGACTCCAGGAGACCCTCGTGCCCCACCGCAGTGCCCCGCTGACCGATACCGGCCGCCTGCGGCCGGCCCTCTGTGTCGTGGACGACGGTCGGCTGCTGCGGTGGGCAGCGGAACGTTTCCAGGTCACCCATAACCACCGCGGCCCGCTGGGCCACCCACTACCGGCTTCTGGGCGTCGCCGGAATGAGTGACCGATCCAGCCGCCCCCACCACCAGCCGCGACGAACGGCGGCCGCGGTCGAGGAACACGTGCTGCGGCCGCAGCGTGAACACCGGATCGGACCGCTACGACTGGCCGCCGGATGCGGCATCGCACCCTCGACCGCCCACCGCATCCTCACCCGCCACGGCCTGCCCCCGCTGGCTGCCTGTGACCGGGCCACCGGTGAGCCCGTCCGCCACTACGAACGCGCCCGCCCGGGCGAACACAAGACCCTCGGCCGGGCCGAAGGCCGCCGCAACAAGACCGGGACAGGCCGGGCCCACCTCCACACCGCACTCGACGACCACACCCGCCTCGCCAACACCGAAGACCGCCCCCACGAGACCGCCCCGACCTGCGCCGGCTTCCTGACCCGGGCCACCGCCTGGTTCGCATCCCTCGGCATCACCGTCGAACGCGTCCTGACCGACAACGCCTGGGCCTACAGCAAAAACACCTGGCGACAGACCTGCCGTGACCTCGGCATCAGCCCACGATGGACCAGGCCCTGGCGACCACAGACCAACGGCAAGGTCGAACACTTCCACCGCACCCTGCTCGAGGAATCGGCCTACCACCAGCCCTGCGCCTCAGGCGCGCAGTCTGTTCGACGAGGCGATCGCCTTCCAGCAGACGCCGCTACGGGGTCACTGACGGGAACTCCTTCTCCGGCACCTTGACGAGACCCGAGCTGACGGGCCGCGCGTCATTGACAAGAACGAGCTGGCTCCTGGCCCAGGTATCGAGCCGGTCGCAGGCCCAGGCCGGGTCGTACGCTGCCGTGGGCGGCTGCGGTACGCGCTTTCGACCGGTGTCGTCGAGCCGATAGGGGACGTCGAAGGCCGTGTTCCAGCCGTCTGGGTTCACGGCAAACCGCTCTTCCGCCTCTGCTGGACTGATGCCCAGATACGGGGCGATCTCTGCCCAGGAGCTGCCTCGCTCGCGCTCGTAGATCACAGCCGGGGCCAGAGCGCGCTCCGCAAGTTCGATGAGCTGGAATGCCTGGCTTACCCGGCCCCCGGAACCGGTGTCAGGGTCGTTCTCGGTGGAGACCAGACCGGATGCGCCATCCGCAACGTCCGCTGCGTGATCGCACAGAACGAGGCGGGCCAGCGCCTGGCGGGTGAATCGGGCACGGTCGGCGTCATACGGGGTCGTCGCAGTCATTTCCACAGCCTCGCAGGCCGTGTCCGCAGCGAGCACCCGACTTCCGCCGAGGACCGACCTCCGCTTGACGCCTTAGCTGCATGATCTTTCTTCCAGTGAGCAGGGAGAAGTACGCGAAGCCGCTGGTCGGATCGATGCAGGTCAGCGGGAGGCCGGCGGCTGGTGCCGACACCGACACCGAAAGGCCACGCCGACAGGGATCAAATGCCTGAGTGGAGCGGGGGTGATCGACTAACGTGCGTGATGGGTTCCCCATGATCGAGGACGGGATCCACACCCATGGCCCGCCGCCAGCCCCTTCGACAAGCGTCTGGCTCGCACCCTCCGGTTATGCCCGTCTCCGACACCACGGCGGATTTCAAAAAACCCTGGCCGAAGGAAACCCTGGCCGAGAGGTTCGTCGGCCTGATCGCGAAAACCCCGGTGCGGGGTTATTCGGTGCAGCAGATGAACGTCAAAGGGTCTCCGCATTACCGAACGGGAACCGCACGCCCTGTAGATCAAGACAAGGGAAAACTCGAGAGATCGGAAGATCCTATGCCAGAGAATGCATCGGCAGCAGTTCAGGAACTCCAGCTGGCCATGGCACACATTGTGAGCCACCCCCGCCTACCCGACATCGTGGACGAGTTGGACAACGATGCGGACAAGCTGTCTTCGGCGAACGCGGACCCCCGCACGTTCCTCAGTGACAAGGGACTGCAACTGCCGCCCGAGTGGAATGTGCAGTTCTTCAAGAAGAGCCCCCTCGGCATCCAGGTCTGCATCAACGACCACTGTGGGCAGATCTCCATCCACCTCTTCTAGCAGGGGGCAGCCGGAGCACGGGAGAAGCGTGCTGCAGGGCCGTGATCCCGCTGGTCAGCGGGATGTAATGCCTGGTCGACTCTTCGCGGTGAACAGTGATCGTGGCGACCTGCGGGAAAGCGGCTCCCGGTGGACCCTCGCAGAACACGACCAGAGACGATCAGCCGCCGTATCACCGCACCTCAGAAGCTACACACCATCGTCGGGAGCCGGGCGAAACGGCACTGGCGAACGGGGCCGGGAGAGGAAAAGGACATGCCCAAGGCAGGATTGCAGGTCACCGTCGAGGGCGACCTGCCACCGAAGACGCTGGAGCGGATCGCGGACGCCGTGCGGCGAACGGTGCTCGACGAAGTCGCCGAACTCGACCTTGCACCCCCGCTGCGTGAGGTGCCCCCCGCCGAGCAGGCTCCTGAGCCGGGGCAGCCGGCCGACGTGCTGATGCACTTTCCGTTCCTGGGGATCATCCTCGAGCCGGAAGCGTAGTGGCCAAAAAAAGTCACCAGGCCGACACCGGGGGCGGAGCAACCTGCCCCAGCAGTTCCTGTGCCGCTGGCCATCTGCTGCTCGGCATCGTCCGGCCGGACGGAACCGTCGCCGCGCTGCACCCGCCGCTGCCGGTGAGTACCCGGTTCGCCGAGCGCGCGGCGGCCCCCGGGCTGCGCCCGCCCGAGGCTCGGTTCCGCTTCGCCGGTCCGTGTGTCGAGTCGGCATGCCGTCAGTGGGCAGAGGACCGGTGCTCCCTCGGCGACGCGGTGGCCGACCTGGGCCGCGCCGAGGGCGACGCCGTGGAGGCTGCGATCGCACCGCCGCCGTGCGTCATCCGCCCAACCTGCCGCTGGTGGGCCCAGGGCGGCGCAGATGCCTGCCGGATCTGCCCGCGTATCGTGCACACCACGAAGGCCTCACCGCCATCGCCTCCACCTGCATGACCGCCCTCCGGCAAGGCGGCTCCAGCTCTGGGTGACCCGCCGGTGCGGGCACTCCGCATCGCTGCGGTGCGGAGGTCCGTGCGACCCGGGGAGGCCGAGGTGGCCATCGAACCCGAGCTGCCCGTGCCTGCAACGGCGCCGTACAAGCTGCCCGGACGGGCGGCCGAGCAGGCCGTCGCGGGTGAGGTAGCCGACCGCGGAGGCGGTCACTCGCGGCTGGCACCGCGGCAACGGCAGGTCCTAAGTGCTCGCAGAGAATCAACATGCCGACTTGATCTCCGTGGGGCTGTTGGTGGTGACGAACGCGGTGACGTCGGCGGGTGTGCGGAACCTGGCTGTCGAGGGTGGGATGGTGTGGCCGTACTCGGCAAGGAGGGGCTGGACGTGCTGAACGGCCCTGGTGCTGGTGCTGCCGTTGACGCCGAAGAGCTGGGCGATCAGGTCTCGGGTTCCGAGTTTGCGCCGGTAGAGCACGGTGGCCAGGACTCTGTCGGCAGTGGTCAGCTTGTCCTTGGCGCCGGCGCCGCGAGCACGGACGCGGTCGCTTCCTCGCTGCTGAAACCGTCCGTTTTCACGTAGCTCGTCGAGTCTCCGGGACAGCTGGTCGACGAGTGCGTCCAGCGCCGACTCGGTCATGCCGGTCAGTTCCGGATTGCGCAGACCGTCAACGCGGGACTGCGGTGACAGATCCTCAGCCGGCCGCGGGTCGTCGGCGGCGCCGGCCGTCTCGTGGTGTCGTGGGTGGAGGGTGTAGTTCCAATCGCCGTGGAAGAGGTGCCGGTGCATGGGCAGGGCGTCGATGTCTGTGTCGGTGACCTTGATGCCTGTGTCATGGTTCCCGAATCGAGTTCGGCGTGGACCTTCAGCCCGGCGTGGGTAGTGGTCGCCTTGATGCTGTTCACAATGACGTCGTGGCTGGTCAGGGGCCTGCCACGCCAGTTCATGGAGATGTGGGAGAACAGCCGGTGCTCGATCTTGTTCCACTTCGAGGTGCCCGGCGGCATGTGGCAGACCGTGATCTCCAAGCCCGTCTCGGCGGCAAGGTTGGCGAGTTCGGTCTTCCAGGCGCGGGTGCGGTATCCGTTGGAGCCGCCCGCGTCCGCGGTGATCAGCAACCGGGTGGCGTGCGCGTAGTCGTGGCTGGCACGGACCTGCCACCAGCGGCGGATGGAGGCAACGGCGAAGGCTGCCGTGTCGTGGTCGGAGCCGACGCTGACCCAGCCGGTGTTCGCGGCGACGTCGTAGATTCCGTACGGGATCGCCTTGCCGGGTCCCTGCCGGTCCAGGAAGTCGTGGGTCTTGACCTGGGCCGGAGCTCCCTTCGGCTCCCACTCGCGGCCTCCATTCTTGTAGGGGCCGACCTGTTCCTTCTTCTTCGTATCCACGCTGATCACCGGATCACCGGCACCCATATGCTCCTTGGCCCGGTCGTTGATGTAACGGAACTGGGCATCCCGGTCGGGATGCTGCCCGCCCTCCAGGGTCTTGGCGTTGGCCTGGAGACTGAACCCTTCCTCCCGCAGAAGGTCGGCGACAGTGTCCGCCGAGATACGGTGCCCCTGCCTCGTGAGCTCGGCGGCGAGTTTGCGTGTTGACTTCGTCATCCAGCGCAGCGGCGACATCGGATCCCCACGCACACCTGGCTCGACCAGCGCCAACAGTGCAGGTCGCAGCCCTGGATCCACCTCGGCCGCCCGCTTGCGACCGCCGCCCGAGCGGCGAACCCGGCCCAGCGGTTCCACTCCCGCTTCCAACTCGTCCACGCCCTTACGGACGGTCGTCTCGCTGACCTCGGTCGCTCGGGACCGCCCGGATCCCGCCGTGTCCCGGGATCCTGGCCTCGGCCCCCATCAGCAGATGACGCTGCCGCTCGTCCAGATGCGGGAACAACACCGCAAACTTCAGGACGAGTTGATCACGGACCTCGCCAGATATGCGCATATCACACCAACGAGCCGAACAACGGGAAGTAACACCTTGATTCTCTGCGAGCCCTAACGACCTCGTGCATGGTTGGCGTGACGGCGGTTGGGCTGGGTCGTTGGGCTGTTCGTGGTGGGGATCGCAGCACGAAGACTGATCATGGCTGAGCGTCGTATCACGGGACTCTCGACATCCGTGATCGCCGACTTGGTAGTGGAGTTGGGGCCGGTCTGGCAGTCCCGCAGAGATGCCGAGCTGCTTGACCGGCCGCGCCGGCGGGCGGTCGGTGCGGGAGCCAAGTACAAGCTGGTCTTCGTCGACCGGCTGCTGGCCACGCTGGTGCATCTGCGGCACGGCGTGACGCACGACGTCTTGGCCTGCTGGTTCCAAGTCGACCGCTCCACCATCACCCGGGCGGTCGCCGAGATCAGGCCCTTGCTCGCCGACCGCGGTTGCCGGACCGAGCACGGCCTCAGGCTCCGAACCCTCGCCGATGTCATCGCCCACATCGGCGCCACCGGTCGGACCGCACTCATGGACGCCACCGAAATCCAGGTCCGCAGGCCCTCGGCCCACCGCGGCGGACGCAGCCGCTTCATTTCCGGCAAGAGCCGTATCAACGCGATGAAGGCCCTGGTCATCACCAACGAACAGGGACGGCTGCTGTTCTGCGGCGAAGTCCGTGCCGGCTCAGTCGCCGACATCACCCAAGCGCGTGACGCCGGCCTGGTCGATCTCCTCGCCGACAGCATCGATTTGCAGATACTCGCCGATGCCGGCTATCAGGGCCTCGGCGCCCAGACCTGCGGCCAGGTCGTCACACCGCCACGCAAACGACGCGGCAAACACGATGTGCGCGGGGTGCATACCGCTCTCGATCTCCTCGACGCACATCCCGCCGGGCCAGAAGGGGTCAGCGGCGGCAACAAGCAGGGCGATCATGCGCAGCCCGTCCCCGTGCCGTGGATCTGCCCGCCGTAAGCTTGACTCTGTCGGGGATCTTGCGAGTTCATTTGCCGATGGTTCGCCAGGAGGTGAGCCGGGGGATCTTGCGCTGGTCGAGGTAATTCTGGAAGGCCGTCGATTTTCGGGGTGGAGAGTTTTCTTCGGTCGACGGTAGTCCGCTGAGACGCTCGATGTTGACGGCGATCGCGGTCAGCACGTGCTGAATGTGGGCTTTGCGCTGGCCTCGATAGCGGCAGCCGTCGTATGCCATGGCCGTGGGCGAACTCATTGACCGTGCCTTCCGCGCCGGAGCGCATGGCATAGCGGATCTTCCATTCGGGGGTCTGCTGCTCGGTGCGGACTCGGAGTTGCAGGTCGCGGAGTGAGCGTGGGGGAAAGCACACGGTGCGGACGATTTCCCGTGAGGTGGTGCACTGGGTGTGGGCGGGGCATGACTGGCACTGGCTCTTGGTGAACTTCGCCACGATCAGTGGGGCCGCGGTGGGTGAGGAGGTCGGGTAGGGGCCGTGCCAGCCGTGGCTGACCTGTCCTTGGGGGCAGGTGACCTGCTGGCGGTCGTAGTCGATGTGGAAGTCGTCGCGGGCGAAGCCCGCGCCCTGGCGATGCTGCCGGGTGGGGTTTGCCGGCTGTGGTCCGGTGACGGTGACCTGGTGGTCCTGGGCGGCTTGCTCCACGTGGACCAGGGAGGTGTAGCCGCTGTCGACCAGGTGCTCGGCGGGCGGCAGGCCGCGGCGCCGCAGGCGTGTGTGGATGCCGGGCAGGAGCTGGCTGTCGTGGGTGGTGGCCGCGGCAGTGGCCACATCCGTGATCACGTTGGGGGTGTCCGGAGCGCAGGTCTCGGTCAGATGAGCGGCGAACCCTCTCCAGCTGATGATGTGTCCGTGGCGTGCGTAGCGGGCCGAGGTGTCGTACGGGGAGACGATCGCCCGCGAGGAGGGCGGCAGCCCCGGTCCGTCGTTCTCGTCGGTGCGCCAGCGCAGGCAGCCCTCGGCGTCACGGTGGTAGTTCTGCACCATGATCTGGCGCAGGGCCTGGACTCGGAGGCCGGAGGCCGGAGGCACGGTCCGTCCCATGCCGGTAGAGGTGTTCCAGGAGTCGGGAGGCGTCGTTTCCGGTGGCGAGGATCCTGGTCTTGGGCTTGGTGGGGTTCTTGCCCAGGCGGACAGGTCGCCCGTATCGGTGCCCCCACTCCTCGTCGACCAGGCCGTCCAGCAGGTGCCCGGCGGAGCCAGCGACCTCTTCCAACGTGGCACGTACCGCTTCGGTGATCAGTTCCAGGCGAGTCAGGTCGCGTACCCGCAGCCAGGACGTGGGTGGAGTCGGTGCGCTGCGTGGTGCGTTGGCCCACGAGGCCGGCATCTTGGAGGCGGACCAGGGCGAGGTCGAGGAGGCGGTCCGCGCGGTCGGCCTCGGTGAGCCGGTTGCGGAAATCGGCAAGCACGCTGTGGTGGAATCCGGGGTCGTCCAGCTCCAGGGCCATGGCGTATTTGAAGTCGATGCGGCAGCGGACCGCCTCGGCGGCCTGCCGGTCCGACAGGCCGAGCAGGAACTGCAGCACGCAGACGGTGGCCAACTGGGCGGGTGACAGACCCGGGCGCCCGTCTCGCGGGTACCAATCAGCAAAATCCTCATCGTGCCACAAGCCGTCCAGCCGGTCTCTCACCCACATCGCCGTCGTGCCACCCGAGTTGCTCGCTCGCGCAATCTGCGCGGTCAGAGAAGGGACTTGCTCACCGGAACAGGGGCGGAGCGACAACGGGCACCTCGACGATTCCATCGGTCACTGGAACAGCCCGAGCATGCCCGTTGATCATGCTGCCGCACCGGGGAACGCCAAGATCCCCGACAGAGTCAAGCTCAACCGCGCCAACATGCGCGCGGCCCTGCGGAAGCTGGTGAATGCTACGTTCGCCGTCCGGGACCGCAGGCCCCTGATCCGGTGGGGTGCTGACTGCTGCCCGGCCCGCCCGGCGCGGTGCCGTCGTGGGCCCCGGACCGCTCGGCATGCTGAGGCCATGGATCAAAGCAGCTCCGAAGGGGCAAGGACGCCGACCCGGGACTACACCGGTGCGGTCTACGGCTCGCTCCTCGCCGCCTCGGTCATCGCGACGGCGGGAACGCTCGGTCCCTTCCCCCGGCTCCAGCTCGTGGTCATGCTGCTCACCACCGGTCTGGTCTTCTGGATCACGCACGTCTACGCCAACGTCGTGGGTGACCGGCTGGCGCACCAGGGGCTGTCGTGGGAGCTGGTCCGCCGCGAAGCGCACAAGGAATGGCCGATCGCCGGGGTCGCGATCCCACCGGCCATCGCCGTGCTGGTGTGCCCTTCCCTGGGGCTCGGGCCCGAGGGCACCGGATGGGTCGCGCTGTGCGTCGCCCTCGCGCAGCAGATCGGCTGGGCCACCGCGGTCCTCGTCAGAGCCGGCGCCACGCGCCGTCTGATCGCCGTGACCGCGGTGGTCAACCTCCTGATGGGACTGGCCCTGGTGAGCGCGAAGGTCCTGGTCAAGCACTGAATCGCCGTAGGGCTACGGCTGCGGTTTCGTCGCACGGGGCTGGGTGGCCGGGATCCGCAGGGTGAAGAACAGGGCGACGGTCGCGGCGAAGGCGAGGGCGGCGCGCAGGCCGTAGATCCGGGCGGCGGCGTTCGCGTCGAGGGCGGCCTGGGCCACCTCCGGGCTGGTGCCCGCTTCGTCGAGGGCCGTCTTCAGCTGCGCGTCCGACAGGAAGGGCACGCCGCTGGCGAGTTCGACGGACGCCTGGGTCTTGACCTCGGCGGAGACCGCCGGGTTCTGCTCGACGCTGGTCAGGAACGACCCCGTCATGGCGGCGATCAGGATCGACCCGGCGAGCGCCGTGCCGATCGAGGCACAGAGGGTGGTCACGGCGGTCTGGACGCCGCCGACCTCCGCGCTCTGTTCGTCCGGCACCGCGGACACGGTGACCGAGCCGAGCTGGGACGCCAGCGCGCCCACCGTGCTGCGGCGCCGGGCAGCGGGCGAGTCCGTCGAGCAGATCCGTCTCGACCTGATCATCCCCACCGGCAAGCGCAAGGGCCAGAACCCCGGCCTGGCCAGCATCTACCGTGCGCTCGCCGAGCACGAGAAGACCCAGGCGTACCCGGAGGCCATCGAGACGGCACACACCGACTTCGCCGCCCTTCAGCAGCGCGACCTCAGCCCCGTGTAGTTACTCAGCGCTATACGCCACCTGGCGGTAGCTATACGAGAACAGGGCCAACTCGGCGAGCGCGGCGAAGACGTGGAAGACGAGCCTGCCGCCGGGGGGGGGCGTGTCCAGGGACTCGTGCAGCGAGTGGAAGCCCACCCCGCGCTTGCGCAGGCCGGAGACGATGGCGATCAGATCCTGGATGGACCGGCCGAGCCGGTCGAGGGAGGGCACCACGAGGGTGTCGCCGGGCCGGGCGTAGTCGAGGGCCTTCCACAGCTCCGGCCGCTCGGCGTTCTTCCCGGACAGTTTGTCTGTGAAGATGCGGGCGCAGCCGGCGCCTTCTAGCTAGCTGCGTTGTTAGCGCTCGCGTGCCTGTCCTTGAGAGTTCGCTGAAATCGGCGGAGACGGCGTTGGCGGCGTTGGCGGCGTCGTGGGAGTTGGTCATCTCGACCCCTTCCGGTCTTGGGCAGGAGCGACGGGTTTTTCGATCCAAGCCCTCCATGCCCCCTGCCGGGGCAGTGTTCACTGTCAGTAGATGATCACTACTCGTTCAGGGGAAGCCCCGCACGCGCGGTCGGGCCGGGGTTCGGTGCACGTGGCGAGGTGCTCGGAGTCGCGTCACGGTGGGAAGGGCCGGCGGGGACGATAGTCCGGGGCGGGTTCGTCACTGGTCGTCAGTGATCTGCCCGGCCA
>NZ_JBHWBP010000022.1:0-44280 GCF_042735575.1 Streptomyces sp. NPDC059564
GCGCGGCCGGGGGCTGAGCCCGGCGGCGCCGGGGGGTCGGGCCGCAACTGACCGTGACCGAAGGGCCGGTGTGTCCCACGACCGGCCGTGAGACCTGTCACCCGGAGCGCCACGGACTCCAGTGGTCTCCTACGCTGGCTCCAGTGAACCTGCCCGGCCACCCCGCCCACCCCGCCGCCGCCGATGCCGACGACGCCCCCGCGCGCCAGGCCGTCCTGCGCACGCTGCTCGCGCTCGCCGTGGTCTTCCTGATGCTGGCGACCACCGGCTGGACCGCCGTGCACCGCCCCGAGGTGGGCACCGCGCCGCGGGCCGCCGCGCTCGCCGCGTGGTCCGTGGCCCGCATCGACGGACGGACCGTACCGGCCGCCGACGCCCCCGTACGGACCGTCGCCCGCTTCTTCTCCCAGCTCGACGGCGCCCAGCGGGCCCGCCTCGCCGACGGCTACCCGCTCGTCGTCGGGAACCTCGACGGCGCCCCCGCCGAGACCCGCTACCGGGCCAACCGCACCTCCCTGGCCGAGGCCGCCCGGGTCGAGGAGGCCCGCGGTCTCGACGTGGCCCTGACCCCGGCCGACCGGGCCGAGGCCGTCCGCCGCGCCCACCGCTTCGAATCGCTGGCCGAGCCCGGCCGGCAGATCCTCGTCTTCGACCCCACCGGCGGCGGCCTCGCCGCCGAGGTGTTCGGGAACCTCGCCGCCGCCCGCCGGGTCTCGGTGATCGTCCCCGGCGTCGACACCGACGCGCTCACCTTCGAGCGCAGCCAGCGCCGCCTCACCGCCCCCGTCGGCATGGCGCAGTCCCTGTACGAGGCCGAGCGCGCGGCCGCGCCCGACGACGCGAGCGCCGTCATCGCCTGGGCGGGCTACACCGCGCCCACCGGCCTCGGCGTGGACGCCGCGACCGGCCGGCTCGCCGTACAGGGCGCCGCGCGGCTGGAGTCCCTGACCGCGGCCCTGCCCGGGGACGCGAGCGTGGCCCTCTTCTGCCACAGCTACGGATCCGTGGTGTGCGGGGTGGCCGCGGACCGGCTGCCGGCCCGGGTGACCGACCTGGTGGTGGCGGGCAGTCCCGGCATGCGGGCCGGGAACGCCGCCGAACTGCACACCTCGGCGCGGGTCTGGGCCATGCGCGACGAGGGCGACTGGATCGCCGACGTACCGCACCTGGAGTTCGGCGGACTGGGCCACGGGGCGGACCCGGTCTCCCCCGGCTTCGGCGCCCGGGTGCTGTCCTCGGCCGGGGCCCGGAGCCACACCGGCTACTTCGAGCCAGGCACCACTTCCCTGGACAACTTCGCCAAGATCGGAACCGGCGCTTTCGGTTCCGTCGCGTGTGCGAGCGGCGCCGACGACTGCCGACGCGGAATTTCCGGCACGGACGGCCACTGAGGGTGGCCGCCGGCGCCCCGTAGGCGTAACAGACGGGAAAATCGTCCTTGCCGACGAGGGGGACGCGCGGGGTCGCGTCCCTTTACGATGTGCCGCATGGGTGACGTACTGGCCGGAAATCATGCCGTCTGGGAGTTCGACTCGGACTCGGTGCTCATCCGCTTCGTACGGGGGATACGGACTCCACGCCTCTGGAACGCGCTGGGCGAACGGCGGATCCCCCTGGAAGCGATGTCCGGGGTGAGCGTGGAGGTGTCCGGGGGCCGACGGGACGCGGTGGTGCTGCGCGCCGCACCGCGTACGGGGGCGGATCCGCTGATGGAGGCTGCCGCCGGGCAGCTGAAGGAGGTCTGCGACCCCTACCGGCTCACGCTGCCCGCGGACCGGGCCGCGGACGCCGAGGCCTTCGCCGACGCGCTGCGCGCACGGCTGGGCCCCGATGCCGACGAGCCCGCCGGCCCCTTCCTGGTCCCGGTCCCGCAGCCGCCCCTGCAGCTGAAGGCGTACGACGCGCGGGTGAGCTTCGACGGTACGGCCGTCACCTTCCACTGGTCGCGCACCGGCGCCTCCAGCACCAAGTGGCGGGCCGGCGACCAGCGGTACCCGCTGAGCGCCCTGTCCGGCGTCGAGTGGGTCTCCCCCGAGCGCCCCGGCGTCGGCCACCTGCGCCTGCTGACCCGGGACCCCGCCCCCGGCGTCGGGGACGCCCGCGCCGACCACGACCTGGCCGCCGCCGTGTTCGGGGTCGGGTACGGGGCCGTCCACGAGTCCCTGCCGTTCGCGGCGGCCGTCCTGGCGGCCCTGCGCGGCCGCACCCCGGTGGCCTCCCTGTCCCGCGCCCGCTCCGCCGAGGACGGCCGCCTGCGGCACCTGAGCGAGCTCTACGGCGCGGGCCTGCTGACCGACTCGGAGTACGCGGCCCTGCGCGACCGCTTCGCCGCGGACGCGTAGGCCCCGTCGTCAAAGTGGCGCCGGTCGCCGGAGCGGGCCCTACTCCTCCTCGCGCGCCGCCGAGCTGAAGGTCATGTCCGGGTAGCGGTCCCCCGCGACCCGGCCCGCGATCGGCTCCAGCAGGGCGAGCTCCGGCCCGCTCAGGGTGATCCGGGTCGCCTCGGTGTTCTCCGCGACCCGGCCGGGCTTGCGGGTGCCGGGGATCGGGACCACCGTCAGCCCGTGCACCGCCGCCCGCTGCTGCACCCAGGCCAGCGCGATCTGCGCCGGGGTGGCCCCGTGCGCGGCCGCGATCTCCCGGACCGGGGCCAGCAGCGCCGCGTTGGCCTTGGCGTTGTCCCCGGTGAAGCGGGGCTGGTGGCGCCGGTAGTCGTCGGCGGAGAGCTCGACGGAGGCGTCCGCGAAGGCCCCGGTCAGGAAACCCCGTCCGAGCGGGGAGTACGGCACGAAGGCCACGCCCAGCTCCGCCGCCGCGCCGACCGCGCTGCGCTCCACGTCCCGGCTGAAGAGCGACCACTCCGACTGGAGCGCCGCGATCGGGTGGACCGCGTACGCCTCGCGCAGCTCGGGCCCGGTGACCTCGCTGAGCCCCAGGTGGCGCACCTTGCCCTCCCGGACCAGCTCGGCCATGGCGCCCACCGACTCGGAGAACGGCACGGCCGGGTCGCGGCGGTGCATGTAGTAGAGGTCGATCACGTCCACCCCGAGCCGCCGCAGGCTGCCCTCGACGGCCTGGCGGACGTAGGCGCGGTCGTTGCGGAAGCCCCGGTACCGGGGGTCGTCGGTGCGCTCGATGGCGAACTTCGTGGCGAGGGTGATCTCGTCCCGGTGGGCGGCCACGAACGGGGCGAGGAACTCCTCGTTCGCCCCGCGCCCGTAGGCGTCCGCCGTGTCGAAGAGGGTGACCCCGGCGGCCAGCGCCGCGTCCAGGGTCGCGCGGGCCGCCGCCTCGTCGGTGTCCCCGTAGAACTCGCTCATGCCCATGCAGCCGAGCCCCTGCACCCCGACGGCCGGCCCGCCCTTGCCCAGCTCGACCCGCCCGATGGTGCCGTTGCGCTCCGTCATTGCTTCGCCTTCCCCGCGAGGGTGTTCGTCGCGTACATCTCGATCTTGAAGTCCAGTACGCCGAGCGCGTCGGTCAGTTCCGCGATGCGGGCGCGCACCTCGCGGCGCGTGTGTTCCAGCAGGGCGCGGCGTTCGTCGACCGTGTGGTCGCCCTCGCGGACGAGTTCGGCGTAGCGGACCATGTCCGCCACCGACATGCCGGTGGCGCGGAGCTTGCCCACGAAGGCCAGCCAGTGGAGGTCCTTGTCGGTGAACCGCCGCTGTCCCGAATGGGAGCGGTCCACGTGCGGCATCAGGCCGATCCGTTCGTACCAGCGCAACGTGTGCTGGGTCAGACCGGTCCGGGCCTCGACCTCGCTGATCGTGTACCGCGTCTGCGTCAGGCTCTGGCTCATGACTCCACGCTAAAACCCTGGAGTGCACTCCAAGCAAGTAGGCTCGGCCGCATGGAGAGCCTGGAACCCGTCAACAGCATGGCAAGTCTGCGGACCATCGAGACCTGGCCCGTACCGACCGCCGCCGCGGCCGTCGTGCGGGCCGACGGGAGCCTGGCCGGCTCCCACGGGCCGCTGGACCACCGCTTCCCGCTGGCCTCGGTCACCAAGCCGCTCACCGCGTACGCCGCCCTCGTCGCGTACGAGGAAGGCGCGGTCGAGCTGGACGAACCGGCGGGGCCCGAGGGCTCGACGGTCCGTCACCTCCTCGCGCACACCAGCGGCCTGGCCTTCGACGAGCACCGCGTCATGGGCCCGCCCGGAGTGCGGCGGCTGTACTCGAACGCCGGTTTCGAGGTGCTCGGCGATCACTTGGCCAAGGCCACCGGGATCCCCTTCCCCGAGTACCTGCACCAGGCCGTCTTCGAGCCGCTGGGCATGACCTCGACCACCCTGGAGGGCTCCCCCGCCAAGGACGGCGTCTCCACCGTCCGCGACCTGGTCCGCTTCGCCGCCGAACTGCAGGCGCCGCGGCTGCTGGACGTCCGCACGGTCGCCGAGGCCACCTCCGTGGTGCACCCCGGCCTCAAGGGCGTCCTGCCCGGTTACGGGCACCAGTCCCCCAACGACTGGGGGCTCGGGCTGGAGATCCGCGACGGCAAGTCCCCGCACTGGACGGGCACCACCTCCTCCCCGCGCACCTTCGGCCACTTCGGCCAGTCCGGCACCTTCCTGTGGGTGGACCCGGACGCCCGCGCCGCCTGCGTGGCGCTGACCGACCGGGCCTTCGGCCCCTGGGCGGTGGAGGCCTGGACCCCCTTCACCGACGCGGTCCTCGCCGAGCTGCGCACGGCCTCCCGCTAGAGCGGAAGCTCCCAGATCAGCAGCTCCCCGGGGGACCCGGCGGTGATCACCAGGTCCTTCTCGCCGGTGATCCGCGCCGAGTCCCCCGGGCCCAGCTCCGCCCCGTCGAGCCGCAGGTCCCCGCGCACCACGTGCAGGTAGACCCGCTCCGCCGCCGGTACGGGGACCCGCTCGCCCGCGCCCGGCCGCCGCACGTGCAGCACCGCCCCGGCCGCCGGGACCTTGTACGGGGCGTCGTCCGCGAGGTCCCGTACCACCTCGTACGCGGGCTCCCCGCCCGCGACCAGCGGCGCGAGCCAGGTCTGCACGAACCGCAGCGGGACCGCGCCGTCGTTGCGCTCCACGTGCCGGGCCCCGTCGCCCGCCCCGAGCCGCTGGACGTCACCGGGCCGGACCACGCCGCTCTCGCCGGTGATGCCGTCCCGGTGGGTCAGCTCGCCCTCCACCACCCAGGTGACGATCTCGGTGTGGCTGTGGGGGTGCTCGTCGAAGCCGGCCCCGGGGGCGAGCCGCTCCTCGTTGCAGGCCAGCACCGGGCCGAAGCGGATGTTGTCCGGGTCGTAGAAGGACCCGAAGGAGAAGGCGTGGCGGGTGGCGATCCCGGCGCCCGCGTCCCCTCCCCCGTACCGGTCGGCGGCGCGGCGTACATCAATCATGGGGGTCACGGTAGCCCCCGGCGGGCGACGGCCCGTGGACCCGAGTCCGCGCCGGGGCGCCGATAAGGCAGTCTTGTCCCGTGCCCCAACCCGAACGTGAGCAGTCCCCCGAGACCCGTCCCGCGCATCCGCCGCACCCCCACACGGCGACGCTGCGCCGGCTGGAGAAGTCCTCCGGCCGGCTCGCCGCCAACGCGATCGCGCGGATGGACGAGACCCTGCCGTGGTACCGGGCCATGCCGCCGGAGAACCGGTCGTGGATCGGCCTGGTCGCACAGGCCGGCATCGCCGCGTTCACGGAGTGGTTCCGGCACCCGGAGACACCGCAGGCCATCTCCACCGACGTCTTCGGGACGGCTCCGCGCGAGCTGACCCGGGCGATCACCCTGCGCCAGACCGTCGAGATGGTCCGTACGACGATCGAGGTCATGGAGGCCGCGATCGACGAGGTGGCGGCCCCGGGCGACGAGTCGATCCTGCGCGAGGCGCTGCTGGTGTACGCCCGGGAGATCGCCTTCGCGACCGCCCAGGTGTACGCGCAGGCCGCCGAGGCGCGCGGGGCGTGGGACGCCCGGCTGGAGTCCCTGGTCGTCAACGCCGTGCTCTCGGGCGAGGCCGACGAGGGCGCGCTGTCGCGGGCCGCGGCCCTTGGCTGGAATTCGCCGGAGCACGTGTGCGTGGTGCTGGGCACCGCCCCGGACGGGGACAGCGAGCTGACGGTCGAGGCGATCCGGCGTGCGGCCCGCCACCACAAGCTCCAGGTGCTGACCGGCGTGCTGGGCGACCGCCTGGTGGTGATCGCGGGCGGCAGCGACAACCCGATGCAGGTGGCGAAGTCCCTGATCGGGCCGTTCGCGGCCGGTCCGGTGGTGGCCGGGCCCGTGGTGCCCGACCTGCTGAACGCGACGAAGTCGGCGCAGGCGGCGGCCGCCGGGCTGAAGGCCTGCACGGCCTGGCAGGACGCGCCGCGCCCGGTGCTGGCGGACGATCTCCTGCCGGAACGGGCGATCGCGTCGGATCCCTCGGCCAGGGAGCAACTGGTGGAGGAGATCTACAGACCGCTCGAAGAGGCGGGCTCGGCTCTGCTGGAGACGCTGAGCGTCTATCTGGAGCAGGCCAGCAGCCTGGAGGGGGCGGCGCGGATGCTGTTCGTGCACCCGAACACGGTGCGCTACCGGCTCCGACGTGTGACCGACGTCACCGGCTGGTCACCCTCCGACGTTCGTTCGGCGTTCACGCTGCGGATCGCCCTGATCCTGGGACGTCTGGCCGACGGAGATCCGCAGTCCTAGACTTTTGTCGGACATCAACAATTAGCCCGACGGTTCTTCGTCCCTGTCCCCACGGGCGGCGGGGACCGTCCACAAGAGAGAGTGTGAGGGTGCTCGTACTCGTCGCTCCAGGCCAAGGCGCTCAGACGCCCGGCTTCCTGACTCCCTGGCTCGAACTCCCCGGTGCCGCCGAACGCGTCGCCGGGTGGTCCGACGCCCTCGGGCTCGACCTCGCCCACTACGGCACGAACGCCGACGCGGACGAGATCCGCGACACCGCCGTGGCCCAGCCGCTGCTGGTCGCGGCGGGCCTGCTGTCCGCTTCCGCGCTGACCGCCGCCCTCGGCGACGGCTCCTCCGCCTTCGGCGCCGTCGCGGGGCACAGCGTCGGCGAGATCACCGCCGCCGCGTACGCCGGTGTGCTCGGCGAGGACGAGGCGCTGTCCTTCGTCCGCACCCGTGGTCTGGCCATGGCCGAGGCCGCCGCCGTCACCGAGACCGGCATGGCCGCGGTCCTCGGCGGTGACCAGGACGTGGTCGTCGCGCACCTGGAGAAGCTGGGGCTGACCCCGGCCAACATCAACGGCGCCGGCCAGATCGTGGCCGCCGGTACCGCGGAGCAGATCGCCGCCCTGGTGGCCGACAAGCCCGAGGGTTCCATGAAGGTCGTCGCCCTCAAGGTCGCGGGCGCCTTCCACACGCACCACATGGCGCCCGCGGTGGCGACGCTGGAGAAGGCCGCCGAGGCCCTCGCCCCGGCCGACCCGGCGCTGAAGTACGTATCGAACAAGGACGGCCTCGTCGTCGCCACGGGTGCCGACGTCGTCGCCCGCCTGGTCGGCCAGGTCGCCAATCCGGTCCGCTGGGACCTGTGCATGGAGACGTTCGCCGAGCTGGGCGTCACCGGGATCGTCGAGCTCTGCCCCGGTGGCACCCTGACGGGTCTGGCCAAGCGGGCGCTGAAGGGCGTTCCGAACGTGGCTCTGAAGACCCCGGACGATCTCGACAAGGCCGCGGCGCTCCTCGCCGAGCAGCCGGCCTGAGAGAAGGAGCCCACACAGCATGTCGAAGATCAAGCCGGCCAAGGGCTCCCCGTACGCCCGCATCCTCGGTGTCGGCGGCTACCGCCCGACCCGGGTGGTGCCCAACGAGGTCATCCTGGAGACGATCGACTCGTCCGACGAGTGGATCCGGTCCCGCTCCGGCATCGCGACCCGGCACTGGGCCTCGCCCCAGGAGACGGTCGCCGCGATGTCCGTGGAGGCGTCCGGGAAGGCGCTCGCGGACGCCGGGGTCTCCCCGGAGCAGATCGGTGCGGTGATCGTTTCGACGGTCTCGCACTTCAAGCAGACCCCGGCCGTCGCGACCGAGATCGCGCACCGGATCGGCGCGGGCAAGCCCGCGGCGTTCGACATCTCGGCGGGCTGTGCCGGTTTCGGCTACGGTCTGACGCTGGCCAAGGGCCTGGTGGTCGAGGGGTCGGCGCAGTACGTCCTCGTCATCGGTGTCGAGCGGCTCTCGGACCTGACCGACCTGGAGGACCGCGCGACGGCCTTCCTGTTCGGTGACGGCGCCGGCGCCGTGGTCGTCGGTCCGTCGGACGAGCCGGCCATCGGCCCCACGGTGTGGGGCTCGGAGGGCGACAAGTCCGAGACGATCAAGCAGACCGTGCCGTGGGACGAGTACCTCGGCAAGGACGGCGGCGAGAAGTTCCCGGCCATCACGCAGGAGGGTCAGGCGGTCTTCCGCTGGGCCGTCTTCGAGATGGCCAAGGTGGCCCAGCAGGCGCTCGACGCGGCCGGGATCACCGCGGAGGACCTGGACGTCTTCATTCCGCACCAGGCGAACATGCGGATCATCGACTCGATGGTGAAGACTCTGAAGCTGCCGGAGCACGTCACGGTCGCCCGTGACGTGGAAACCACCGGCAACACGTCGGCCGCCTCGATTCCGCTCGCCATGGAGCGGCTCCTGGCGACCGGAGCGGCCAAGAGCGGCGACACCGCGCTCGTCATCGGCTTCGGGGCGGGGCTCGTCTACGCCGCGACGGTCGTTACCCTCCCCTAGGGCACGGGACCCGTTCCGACCCTGATTCATCCAGTTAGCTACAGAAGGAGCGCCACATGGCCGCCACGCAGGAAGAGATCCTCGAAGGTCTCGCGGAGATCGTCAACGAGATCGCCGGCATCCCGCAGGAGGACGTCCAGCTCGACAAGTCCTTCACCGACGACCTGGACGTCGACTCGCTGTCCATGGTCGAGGTCGTCGTCGCCGCCGAAGAGCGCTTCGAGGTCAAGATCCCGGACGAGGACGTCAAGAACCTCAAGACGGTCGGCGACGCCGCGAGCTACATCCTGAAGCACCAGGCCTGAGCCTGACGAGCGTTTGTCGCCACCTGGCGGTGGCGCCGTGACAATTCAGCACCCCCTTAGACGTGGAGAAAGAATTCCTGTGAGCCCGACCAATCGCACCGTGGTCGTCACCGGTATCGGCGCAACCACTCCGCTGGGTGGCGACAGCGCTTCGACCTGGGAAGGTCTGCTCGCCGGCCGGTCCGGCGTCTCGCCCCTGGAGGGCGAGCGCTTCGCCGAACTGCCGGTCCGCATCGCCGCCCAGGCCGCTGTGGACCCGAGCGAGGTACTCCCCCGCCCGCTGGCCCGCAAGCTCGACCGCTCGGCCCAGTTCGCCCTCATCGCGGCCCGTGAGGCCTGGGCGGACGCGGGTTACACCGCTCCGGCCGGCGAGGACGAGTCCATCGCGCCCGAGCGTCTGGGCACCGTGATCGCCTCCGGCATCGGCGGCGTCACCACCCTGCTCGACCAGTACGACGTACTGAAGGAAAAGGGTGTGCGCCGGGTCTCCCCGCACACCGTCCCCATGCTGATGCCGAACGGCCCCTCGGCCAACGTCGGCCTCGAGGTCAACGCCCGCGCCGGTGTGCACACGCCGGTCAGCGCGTGCGCGTCGGGCGCCGAGGCCATCGGCTACGCCGTCGAGATGATCCGTACCGGCCGTGCCGACGTGGTCGTCGCGGGCGGCACCGAGGCGGCCATCCACCCGCTGCCGATCGCGGCGTTCGCCAACATGATGGCGATGTCCAAGAACAACGAGCACCCCGAGCAGGCCTCGCGTCCGTACGACAAGGCCCGTGACGGCTTCGTCCTCGGCGAGGGCGCGGGCGTCGTGGTGCTGGAGTCCGCCGAGCACGCCGCCGCGCGCGGCGCCCGGGTCTACTGCGAGGTGCTGGGCCAGGGCCTGTCCGCGGACAGCCACCACATCGCGCAGCCGGAGCCGACGGGCCGCGGTGTCGCGGCCGCCGTGCAGAACCTGCTCGACAACACCGGCCTGGACACCTCCGAGCTGGTCCACCTGAACGCGCACGCCACGTCCACCCCGCAGGGTGACACGGCCGAGCTGAAGGCCCTGCGCAAGGTCCTGGGCGACGACCTCGACCACATCGCGATCTCCGCGACCAAGTCGATGACCGGTCACCTGCTGGGCGGTGCGGGCGGCATCGAGACCGTCGCGACCGTGCTGGCGCTGTACCACCGGATCGCCCCGCCGACGATCAACGTCGACGACCTGGACGACGACATCGACGCCGACATCGTGCGCGGCGAGCCGCGCAAGCTTCCCGTCGACGGCCCGATCTCCGCGATCAACAACTCCTTCGGCTTCGGCGGCCACAACGTGACCCTCGCGTTCCGAAGCGTCTAGCGGTCCCGCTCACGCGAAAGGCCCACCCGGTGTCCGGGTGGGCCTTTCGCGTTGCCGGGGCTCAGACGACCTGGTGGAGCCAGCGGACGGGGGCGCCCTCGCCCGCGTAGCGGAAGGGCTCCAGTTCGTCGTCCCAGGGTTTGCCGAGCAGCTTGGCGATCTCCGCCTCCAGGTCGGTCTCGCCGCGCGCCGACCGGGCGAGCGCGGCGCGCAGCCGGTCCTCGGGGATCAGGATGTCGCCGTGCATGCCGGTGACGGCGTGGAAGATGCCCAGCTCCGGGGTGGAGCTGTAGCGCTCCCCCTCGGCGGTCGGGCAGGGTTCGGCGGTCACCTCGAAGCGGAGCAGATGCCAGCCGCGCAGGGCGGAGGCGAGTTTCGAGGCGGTTCCCGCCTCGGCCTGCCAGGAGAACTCGGCTCTCCAGGTGCCGGGGGAGGCGGGCTGCCGGATCCAGTCGAGGTTCACCCGCACCCCGAGCACGCCCGCAACAGCCCATTCCACGTGCGGGCAGAGCGCGCGCGGTGCGGAATGCACGTACAGAACTCCACGTGTCGTCACCGGGACCTCCAGTGTGGGACGAGGTCGGGAATAAACTCCAGAAAACGGACAGTATGTGACGTGATGTAATGTAACGGAAATTATTTGACATTGCGTAGCGGCACCTGCGGCCGAAACGCCACGGGAAAAAGCTACCGTGCGCCAGGGGTCATGGTGTGACGTACGGTCGCTCCAAGACCCGTAAACACAGAGCATTCACTCAGCAGGACGCCCCCCGGACGGACGCGGGGCGACGAGGGAGGGACCACGCGATGCGCACGACCGCTCCGCGCCGAAGCGTGCGCCGGACCGTCGCGGGGGCGGGCGTGGCGGTGGCCGTCCTGGCGGCGGCGGTCACGGGCTGTGATTCCGGGGGGCCGGAGTCCGGGGGCGAGCGGGGGGCGCAGGCCGCCGCACCGCGCTGGAACACCGCGCCCGCTTCGGTCGCGGCCGTCGGGGATTCCATCACCCGTGGTTTCGACGCCTGTTCGGTCCTGGCCGACTGCCCGGAGGTGTCCTGGGCCACCGGCAGCGATCCCGCCGTGCAGTCCCTCGCGGCCCGGCTGCTCGGGGAGTCCGAGGTGCCGGCGCGCAGCTGGAACTTCGCGGTGACGGGATCGCGGATGGCGGACCTCCCCGGGCAGCTGGCCGCGGCGGCCGGGCACAAGCCCGGCCTGGTCACGGTGATGGTGGGCTCGAACGACGCCTGCCGTCCGACGGTTTCCTCGATGACTCCGGTGGCGGAGTTCCGGGCCGGTTTCGAGCGGTCCCTCAAGGAACTGCGGGCCGCGTCGCCCGCGTCGCAGGTGTACGTGTCCTCGGTGCCGGACCTCCAGCGGCTGTGGGAGCAGGGCAAGGACAGCCCGATGGTGCGTCAGGTCTGGAAGCTGGGGATCTGTCAGTCCATGCTCGCCGAACCGCTGTCGGGGGCGGACGCCGCGACGGCCCGCCGGGAGAAGGTGCGGGCGCGGGTGGTCGAGTACAACGAGGTGCTGCGCGAGGTCTGCGCGAAGGACGAGCTGTGCCGCTACGACGGCGGGGCGGTGTTCCAGTACCCCTTCTCCGCGGAGCAGCTGAGCCGCTGGGACTGGTTCCACCCGGGCAGGGACGGGCAGGCCCGGCTCGCGGAACTGGCGCACCGCCAGGTGACGGCGGCGCAGCCCCCGCGTTGACGCCGAAGGACCGGGGGCGGGTGTCAGGGCCCGCCCCCGGTCCGGTTCATCGGCCGCAATCATGGTCGTTTTCCGGCCATACCGGTCCTACGGCGTGTCGCGCCGGTCAGCGGCCTGCGGGGCGGCTCACAGGTCGAGGGTGACCGACAGCCGGGTGTCGGCGTGCGAGTGGCTCGCGCGGACCTCGTACGTCCCGCCGATCCGCCGCCAGCCGCGCGCGGCCTGGTCCCAGATCTCGAACGCGCGGGCGGGCAGCGGGACCTCCACCTCGACGCTCTCGCCGGGGCCCGCCTCGACGCCGGCGAAGGCGGCGAGCCAGCTCGCGGGGCGTTCCACGGCGTCGGCGACGGGCGCCACGTAGATCTGGACCACCTCGCGGCCGGGCCGGGCACCGGTGTTGGTCAGGCGGACCCGGGCCGTGTCGGCGGTGACTTCGAGGGACTCGTAGGCCCAGCCGGTGTAGCCGAGGCCGTGCCCGAAGGGGTAGGCGGGGATCACACCGTGCTTCTCGTAGGCCCGGTAGCCGATGAAGAGGCCCTCGCGGTACTCCAGGCGCCCCTCGGTCGGGACGACCTCCGTGACGGGGGCGTCGGCGAAGGAGGCGGGCCAGGTGGTGGGCAGGCGCCCGCCGGGCTCGGCGTCGCCGAGGAGTACGTCGGCCAGCGCGGCGCCGCCCTCCTGCCCGGGGAACCAGGTGAGGAGGACGGCGGCGACGTCCTCGCGCCACGGGAGTTCCACCGGGGAGCCGGCGTTGACGACGACCACGGTGTTGGGGTTGGCGGCGGCGACGGCGCGTACGAGGTCGTCCTGGCGGCCGGGGAGGGTGAGGTCGCGGCGGTCGAAGCCCTCGGATTCCACGCGGTCGGTGGTGGCGACGACCACGACGGCGGTGTCGGCGGCCCGGGCGGCTTCGACGGCCTCCGCGATCAGCTCGTCGGCGTCGCGGCGCGGGCCGAGGTGGAGCAGGGAGAACATGATCGCCTTGAGCGACAGGGCGCTCATGTCGGGGACCTGGTAGGTCAGCGAGACCTCGACGGGCTCCCCCGCGGTGAGGGTGAGCCGGGCGCGCTCGCTGGGGGCGCCGAAGAAGGCCTCGAAGGGGTCGGCCTCGTCGCCCATCTCCTGGACGCCCTCCCACAGGGTCCGGCCGCCGACGGCGAGGGCGAAGGCGCCGAGTCCGCGGGTGCCGAAGGCGTGCTCGCCGCTCTCGCGCGGCAGGAAGGTGCCGGTGACCTCGATGCTCGCCATCGTCCCGTACGTGGTGCCGGCGGGCAGGTCGTCGCCGATCCACTGGACCTGGCCGCTCGGCAGGCTGCCCTCGCCGAGGACGGCCCCGGAGGCGTCGCGGCAGACGGCATGCAGCTCGAAGCCCTTGTCGGCGGGGCCGAGTTCGTCGCTCGGGTCGGCGCCGACGACGTAGCTGAGCGCGCCCTCGGGGAGGGCGGCGGTGAGCCCGTCGAGCGGGGAGACCACCCGCTCGGGGAAGACGGTGGCGGACCCGCCGCCGAGGACGCGGGCGTCGCGGGCGGCGGCGCCGCTGAGGGCGACGGTGCGGCCCGCGCCGGCCTCCAGGGGCAGGGCGCCGTCCTCGTTGCGCACGAGGACGAAGCCGCGTACGGCCAGTTCGCGGGCGAGGGCCTGCCCGTCGAGCGGCGCCGGGGGCTCGGTGACCACGGCGGGGGCGCCTTCCAGGACGCCGACGCGGGCGGCGAGGCGCAGCACGTTGCGCACGGCCCCGTCGACGGCGGCCCCGGGGACCTCACCGGCGCGGACGGCGGCGGCGAGGTCCGGCCCGTAGACGGTCTTGGGGCCGGGCATGGCCACGTCGAGGCCGCCGAGGATGTCCCCGGTGGTGGAGCGGGCGGCCATCCAGTCGGAGACGTTGTAGCCGTCGAAGCCCCACTCGGCGCGCAGGACCTCGTTCACCAGGTACTGGTGCTCGGTCATGGTGGTGCCGTTGACCTGGTTGTAGGCGGTCATGATGCCCCAGGGGTGGGCGTTGGTGACGATGGCCTCGAAGGGCGCCAGGTACAGCTCGCGCAGCGGGCGGGGGGCGATCACGCAATCGACGGTGAAGCGTTCCGTCTCGGCGTCATTGCCGACGAAGTGCTTGACGGTGGTGCCGACGCCGCCGTCCTGGACGCCGTTCACGTAGCCGCTGCCGATGGCTCCGGTGAGGTACGGGTCTTCGGAGTAGCACTCGAAGTGGCGCCCGCCGAGCGGGGAGCGGTGCAGGTTGACGGTGGGGGCGAGGAGGACGTGGACGCCCTTGCGGCGGGCCTCCTGGGCGAGGAGCCGGCCGGCGCGGCGGGCGAGGCCCGGGTCCCAGGCGGCGGCGAGCGCGGTCGGGGAGGGCAGGGCGATGGACGGGTCGTCGGCGGTCCAGCGCACGCCGCGCACCCCGATGGGCCCGTCGGACATCACCAGGGATCCGAGCCCGATCTCGGGGACGGCGGGCAGCGACCACATGTCCTGGCCGGCCAGGAGCCGGGTCTTGGTGTCGAGATCCAGCTTGCCCAGCGCCGTTTCCACGGCGTCTTCGCGGATCCGGTCGCGGGCCTGATCGGCATCGGTCACGGCCGTGCCTCCTCATTGAGTGCGGTGCGGTGCGGTGGTGGCCCCCATCGTGGACCCCATACTTGTAGAGCGGTAGGGGTTGTAATCTTTTCGTGATATCCATATGTCGTACGGTCCTCCTGGCGGGTACGAACGGAAGGGGTGGCGGGCGATGGCCAGGGCGAAGAGCGAGGAGCGTCGCGGCGAGATCGTCCGCGCGGCGGTCGAGGTGATCGCGGAGCGCGGCTACCGGGGGGCGTCGCTGGGCTCCGTCGCCGAACGCGTGGGCCTCACCCAGCAGGGGCTGCTGCACTACTTCCCCACCAAAGAGGTCCTGCTGGTGGCCGTCCTGGAGGAACGCGACCGGTGGGACACGGGCGGGGGCTCGCGGGCCTCGGCGCAGACGTGGCGGCTCGACCTGCTGGCCTCGCTGGTGGAGTACAACGCCATGCGCCCCGGCATCGTGCAGACCTTCTCGGCGCTGCTGGGCGAGAGCGTCACCGACGGCCACCCGGCGCGGGAGTTCTTCACCGAGCGCTACGCGCAGGTGCGAGGGGAGATGGCCGCCGTGCTCCGCGCCGAGTTCGGCGAGCGCCTGCCCTCCGGGCTCACTCCGGAGGAGGCGGCCCCGCTGCTGACGGCGGTGATGGACGGCCTCCAGTACCAGTGGCTGCTCGCCCCCGAATCCGTCGACATGCCCGCCGCCTTCCGCTCCTTCCTCACCCTGCTCCGGGGCCCCGCCCGGCGGACCGGGGCCTGCTGACACCCTGGAGCGCATGAGGATCGCCGCCGCACAGCTCACCTGTGCCCCCGCCGACGTGCCCGCCAACGCCGCCCGCGCCGCCGCCCTGGCCGTACGGGCCCGCGCCGAGGGCGCGGAGCTGGTGGTGTTCCCGGAGCTGACGCTCACCGGGTACGAACTCCAGGCCCTGGCCGGGGACTCCGGCCTGTGGCTGGCCGGCGCCGACGATGCCCGCCTGGACGCGGTCCGCTCCGCCGGGACCGCCGTCGCGGTCAACGCCGCCCTGCGCGGCGACGGGCCGCTGCCCGCGCTCGCGACCCTGGTGTACGACGCGGACGGCGCGCACGTGACGACGTACGCGAAGCAGCACCTCTACGGGCACGAGCGGGGCGTCTTCGCCCCGGGCACGGCGGACGGGCGCTTCGAGCTCGGCGGGATCCGCTTCTCGCTCGGCGTCTGCTTCGACAACCACTTCCCGGAGCTGACCGGCCGGGCCGCGGCCGACGGCTGCCGGGTGCACCTGGCGAGCTCCCTGTACGGCACGGGCGACGGCATCGCCGAGCGGGCGACCGTGTACCCCGGGATCGCCGAGGAGCACGGCCTCTACGTGGTGCTGGCCAACCACACCGGCCCGGCGGGCCCGTGGACGGGCTGTGGCGGCGCGGCCGTGTGGGGTCCCGGCGGGGAGCTGCTGGCCGAGGCCGACGACCGCACCCCGGGCGTGGTCACGGCGGTGGTCGGCGCCGCGTAGGGGGCGCTACGAGAACGAGGGCGGCGGCGGGCCGAAGCCGCCGGCCGGGACGGACTCCTCGGACTGCTCTTCGCCGTCCTCGGTGTCCTGTGCGTCGGCCCCCACCAGGTCGCGCGCCATCAGGGTCGCCCCCGCCACCGCGCCCGGCATCAGGAACACCGCGACCAGCGGGACCAGGAACACCAGCACCAGCGGCACCCCGAAGCCGAGCGCCAGCGCGCGCCGTCCGCGCAGCAGGACCAGCTGCTCGTCGAGGTCGACCCGGCGCCGCTGGAGGGCGACGGAGGTGAGCTCCTGGGTGAGGAAGAAGCCGGAGACGCAGAACCCGATCGCCGGGATCACGGTCTGCCCGACCACCGGGATGAACCCGAGGGCGAACAGCAGGATCCCGTACAGCAGCACCCGCACCAGCAGCCGCAGGCTGTCCCGGGCGGAGATCCACAGGTCCTCCCACAGCGAGCGCCCCGACTCGGGGACCTCGCCGCCCTCGCTCCGGTCGACCTGCTCCGAGAGGGACTCGTAGAAGGGCTGGCCGACGAGCAGGGTCACGGCGGTGAAGGTGATCACCGTCAGGAAGAGCCCGAGGGAGACGACCAGCGCGGTCAGGAACCCGCGGAAGAGGCCGAGCCAGGGCGAGGACCAGTCCGAGGCGAAGGGCGTGGCCCATGCGGTGAAGTCGTCGGCGCCGTAGAAGAGGCCGGTCAGGGCCGCGGCGTAGAGCAGCAGCGACACCAGCCCCGGCAGCAGGCCGAAGCCCAGCCAGCGGCCGTTTCGGAACACCCATCTCTGTCCGGCCAGCAAGTACCGGAATCCCCCCGCAAGATCACGCATGGGGCCAGTTTAAACGGCGAAGGCCGCACCCCCGGGGGGTGCGGCCTTCACTGTGACGCGTGCGAGCGCGGGGTGCGGTCAGGCGACGTTCAGCTCGACCGTGATGTTGCCGCGGGTCGCCTTGGAGTAGGGGCAGATCTGGTCGGCCTTCTCGACCAGGTCCTTGGCGGTGGCGGCGTCCACCGTCGGGATCGAGGCCGTGATCTTGACGATGATGCCGAAGCCCTCGTCGTTCTTGCCGATGCCGACCTCGGCGGTCACCGTGGAGCCGGTGACGTCGACGTTCTCGTTGCGGGCCGCGACGCTGAGGGCGCCCTGGAAGCAGGCGCTGTAGCCGGCGGCGAACAGCTGCTCCGGGTTGGTGCCCGCACCGCTGCCGCCGAGCTCCTTCGGCGGGTTCACGACGACGTCGAGCTGCCCGTCGTTGGTGGCGACGCGGCCGTCACGGCCGTTCTCGGCGGTGGCGACAGCGGTGTACGCGACGTCGGACTGCGTGATGGACATGAAGAAGATCCTCCAGATGAATCGCCGCGATGCGCGCCCACGATCGCGACGGTGTGGAGTGAGCCTAACCGGTGAAGGAAACGATCATCTTTCCGGTGTTCTCGCCGCGCAGCATTCCGAGGAAGGCCCCGGTGGCGTTCTCGACGCCCTCGACGACCGTCTCGTCGTAGCGCAGCTCACCGGAGGACAGCCATCCGGCGACGTCCTCGACGAACTGCTGCTGGAGCCCGGCGTGGTCGCCGACCAGGATGCCCTGGAGGCGCAGGCGCTTGCCGATGACCATCATCAGGTTGCGCGGGCCGGGGGTGGGCTCGGTGTCGTTGTAGCCGGCGATGGCACCGCACAGGGTGGCGCGGCCGTGCACGTTCAGGGAGGAGATGGCCGCCTCCAGGTGGTCGCCGCCGACGTTGTCGAAGTAGACGTCGATGCCCTCGGGAGCGGCCGCGCGCAGCTGCTCGGCGACGGGGCCGTTCTTGTAGTTGAAGGCGGCGTCGAAGCCGTACTTCTCCGTGAGGAGCGTCACCTTCTCGTCCGAGCCGGCGGAGCCGATCACCCGGGAGGCGCCCTTGATCTTCGCGAACTGCCCGACGAGGCCGCCGACCGCACCCGCGGCGCCCGAGACGAAGACGGAGTCGCCCTCCTTGAAGGAGGCGACCTCGAAGAGGCCGGCGTAGGCGGTCAGGCCCGGCATGCCGAGCACGCCGAGGTAGGCGGAGAGCGGGGCGAGGGAGGCGTCGACCTTGGTGGCGTACTGCGCGTCGAAGTCCGCGTACTCGCGCCAGCCCAGGTGGTGCAGGACGTGGTCGCCGACCTCGAAGCCCTCGGCGGCGGAGGCGACGACCTCGCCGACCGCACCGCCCTGCATCGGCTCGTCGAGCTGGAAGGGCGGGATGTAGGACTTCGTGTCGTTCATGCGGCCGCGCATGTACGGGTCCACGGACATGTGGAGGTTGCGCACGAGGATCCGGCCGGGGGCGGGCTCGGCGGAGACCGGCACCTCGCGCAGGGCGAAGTCCTCGGCGACCGGCCAGCCCTGCGGACGGCGGACGAGGTGCCACTCGCGGCTGACGGCGGGGATCTGAGACATGCGGAACTCCTGGGGCGAGGATGCCGTGCTGGACGGCAAATACTTCACTAGGTGAAACAACCATGCGCCTGGATATTTCATGTTGTCAAGTAAATGGGTACGCTGGATGCATGCCCAGTCGTCGCGCAGACCCAGTGACCGTCGAGGTCGTCGAACTCATCGGCGACGTCGTGGCCCGCTACCACATGGAGTACGAGGACGCGGCCGCCAGCCACCAGCTCACCGGCGCCCAGGCCAGGGTGCTGACCCTGCTGTCGCTGGAGCCGCTCCCCATGCGCCGGATCGCGCAGAAGCTGCGCTGCGAGCCGTCGAACGTGACCGGCATCGTCGACCGGCTGGAGACCCGCGGCCTGGTCGAACGCCGCCCGGACCCGGCCGACCGCCGGGTGAAATTGGCCGCGCCCACCGAGGAGGGGCTGCAGACCGCCGAGCGGCTGCGCGAGTCGCTGGACTTCGCGCGCGAACCGCTGGCCGGGCTCTCCACCGAGGAGCGCACGGCCCTGCGCGACCTGCTCAGGCGCATGCTGGCCTGACGCCGCAGGTCACGGGCGCGCCGATCACGGGCGCGTCAGAACCAGCCGCAGAAGATCCAGCAGTCGTCGGTCGGGGTCGGCGTCGGCGTGGGCTTCGGCTGTCCCGGCTTGGTCTTCGTCGGCGACGGCTGCGGGGTCTGCCCGGGCGGCTTCGCCGTACCGGTGGGACCGGGCGCGGGCTGCCCCGGCTTCGTAGGCCGTACGGACGACCCGCCGCCGGGAGCACTCTGCGTCGGCCCGGCCGCCCCGGAGGCGGAGGCGCTCGCCCCCTGCCCCGGCTGCGCGGACCCGCTCGGCGTCCCCCCGGACCCGGCCGTCTTCACCACTCCCGCGGCGGCCTTCGCCGTCGGCAGGGCCGAGGGCAGGGCGGGCGCGCCCTCCAGGCTGGGCAGCGGATCCGGCTCCTTCGGGCCGGCGTCGTCCGTCAGGACCACCTCGGCGGCCCGGTCGACGCCCTCGTCGTCCGTCACGATCCGGGCCACCGCCATCGAGCACCCCGTGGCGAGCAGCAGCCCGAGGCCGACCGACAGCACGGTCCGGCGGCGCCTGCGCTGCGTCACGGCCCGGCGCCGGGTACCGGCGCGGCCCTCGTGGGGCCCGGACAGCACCACCAGCGAGTCGGCGAACACCTCCGCCAGCGCGGGCTGCGGTGGCGGCGGCACGGCGGGGCCGGGCGTCGCGGCGGGCATCAGGTACTCGGCCGGGGTTCCGCACCCGGCGCACGCGAGCGCGCCGTTGAGGTGCCTCCGGCAAGCGGGGCAGTAGTTCATGGCGCCCGCAGGCTATGCGGTTCTCGGCAACATAAGTATTCCGGGAACGTAAGGATCCTGTGTGGAATCGTTGCCTCCATGACCGCCGCACCCGCTTTCTTCGGCCCCGCCGCCTTCCAGCTGGTCCTGCTGCGGCGGATGGCGGACTTCCAGCCGGACCTCGCCGAGGAGGCCCGGCTGCGCCTCGGCGCCACGCTCGCCGAGCAGCGGGAGGCCAACCGGCGCTGGCAGGCGATGGTCCGGTCGCCCCGCTCCCGAGGAGCCCTGGCCCGCTACCGGTCGGTGCTCGGCCCGCCGCAGTCGGCGTCCCGGCGCACGATCGGCGACCTGGAGTGCGAGGCCTTGCTGTGGGCGCTGCCGCTCTGGCCGGAGCTGCGCTTCGAGGTGCTGGCGGCGCCGGACGGGGCGGTGTGGAACGAGTGGCTGGTCCGCGCCCCGGGCGCGCGGGGCCCCGTACTGGAGACGGCCGGGGACCTGCGGCCCTGGTCGGCGACGGTGGACGAGGTGGCGCGCGCCTACGCGCCGGTGCGGCCGATGGAGGGCACCGCGCCGACGCGCTGGCGGCTGGCGTTCACCGCGTCGGGGCGGCCCCTGGTGGCGGAGTTCACGTACGGCCTGCTCCAGCGGGTGCAGGCCGTCGACGCGGCCGGGGCCTAGGAGGCGAGGAAGGCGCGGACGCCCGCCGAGGTGGCGTCGTCGCCGAGCAGGTCGTTGTGCTTCAGGCAGCCGACCGGGGTGTTGAGGGCTCCGGCGAGCGGGACGCTGTCGTCCGGGTTGACCACCTCGTCGCACGCCGACCAGAACGTCGCGTACTTCACCGCGCCCGGGGTCTCGTCCCCGGAGGCGAGGCTCTTCACCACGTACGACCCCGGGGTCATGTCCCGGCACGCCTGGTCCCACAGGGCGCAGGCCCAGGCGGTGGAGGTGCCGTGGTTGGGGCCGGCCAGGGAGACCCAGTGGTCCACCGTCCCCGTGCCGCCGCCGTACTTGACGTACCAGCGGCTGACGAGCGAGCCGAACGAGTGGCCCACGAGGTCGACGCGGGCGGCGCCGGTCTGCCGGCGGACCTGGTCGACGTAGGCGGCGAGCCGTCCGGAGAGCACCTCGTTGACGGACTGGTGGGTGTCGTAGCCCCAGGAGTAGAGCTCCGCGTCCGTGTACCCGTCGGCTCTGAGGTCCTCGCGCAGGGCGCCCCAGACGCCCGGGTCGGCGTTGTAGCCGTGGACGAAGACCACCGGAACGCGCGGGGTGCTCCGCACGGGCGACGGGGCGTCGGACGCGGCGGCGGCGTGGGCCGGGAGGGGGACGAGGAGGGTGAGGCAGAGGGTCAGGAGGGCCAGGAGTTTCTGGCGGGGCGTCAGCATCGGGTCCCCTTTACCTTGTTACGCACGAGTAGCGCGGATGGTGCGCGCATCGTCGTGCCTGTCGGTACAGAAATCCACCCCCGTGCAGCACCCCCAGCCCCGTACGCCCCACCCCACCCGGAGCATTTCAACGGGCGGATTGACCCATTTACCCGAGAAGATGTGAAGTGCGACCGGCAACCGCCGGTCTTCTTGCGTCAGCGCACTCGGGAGGATCTGCCGTGACCGTCAGTCTTGAGCAGTTGCGCCGCTGCCACGTCGCCGTCGACCTGGGAGCCGCCAGGACCCGCGTCTACGTCAAGGGCGCCGGACTGGTCGTCGACGAGCCCAGCGTCGCCGCGGTGAACACGCGCACCGGCGCGCTCATCGCCGTCGGCAGCTTCGCCGAACGGATGACCGGCCGCACGCCCGACTACATCCGCGTCGTACGGCCCGTCTCCGGCGGCACCGTCGTCGACATCGAGATGGCCCAGCGGATGCTGCGTCACCTCCTCGGCGAGAAGCTGCGGCGCGCCCTGCGCCGCAAGCCCCGGCTGCGGGCCGCCGCCTGCACCCCGCACGACGCCGATCCGCTCGCGCAGCGGGCGACCGTCGAGACCCTCGTCGGACTCGGCGCCCGCCGCGTCGAACTGGTCGACACCCTGATCGCGGCGGCCGTCGGCTGCGGCCTGCCCGTGGAGCAGCCGACCGCGACGATGATCATGGTGTGCGGGGCGGCGGCCACCCAGGTGGCGGTCCTCTCCCTCGGTTCGATCGTCACCGCCGAGCGCATTCCGATCGGCGGTGAGGCCATCGACCACGCCGTGGTCCAGCACCTGCGCCACGCGCACGAGCTGATGCTGCCCAGCCAGGCCGTCCGGCCGCTCCAGGTGGCCCTGCACGGCAACGGCATCACCGCCGAGGGACCGGCCTCCACGCTGATCCACGGCCGTGACGTGGCCACCGGCCTGGCCCGCTCCGTCCACGTGGACACCGCCGCCGTACGGGACGCGATCCACACCCCGCTGACGGCCGTGATCGACGGCATCGGCAAGATCCTGCGGGACTGCCCGCCGGACCTGGTCGCGGACCTGACGGACCGGGGGATCATGATGGTGGGTGGCAGCGCCCTGCTGCCGGGGCTGGACCAGATGCTGCGGGACGCGACCGGAATGCCCGTCGCCATCGCGGAACGGCCCGACGTGTGCGCCGTACTGGGTCTCGGCGCGATGCTCGAAGGGAAGATCGCCCCGATGGTCCTCAATCCGCTGGCCGAATGACGCGGGACCCGCGGAAACCGGAACCCGTACTCGAAGCCGGGGCCGGGGCCGGCGAGCCGTCCGGTCTCCCGGTGCTGCTGGAGGCGGTCCTCAGCGTCGGCTCCGAACTGGAGCTGCACGCCACCCTCCAGCACATCGTGGAGTCCGCCGCGGAGCTGTGCGGGGCACGGTACGGAGCGCTCGGGGTCGTCGACCCCGAGCGCGTCCGGCTGACCCGGCTGTTCACCACCGGCATGAGCGAGGCCGAACGGGCCGCGATCCCCCACCTGCCCGACGGCCGCGCGGGCGTGCTCGGCGCGCTCATCAGCGACCCGCGGCCCCTCGTGCTGGAGGACCTGACGACAGACCCCCGCTCGGCGGGCTTCCCGCCCGGCCACCCGCTCATGCGCGGCTTCCTCGGCGTGCCCATCCGGGTGCACACCGAGGTGTTCGGGAACCTCTACCTCACCGAGAAGGCCGGCGGCGGCACCTTCACGGAGGAGGACGTCGCGCTGGTCCGCGTGCTGGCCTCGCAGGCGGGCATAGCGATCGGCAACGCCCGGCTGTACGAGACCGCGCGCCGCCGGGAGCGCTGGATCGAGGGCGCCGCCGCCGTGACCACCACCCTGCTGGCGGGCAGCCCGGCGGCGGACGCCCTGATGTGCGTGGCCGAACGGGCCCGGCTGCTCGCGGACGCGGCGGCCGGGGTGGTGCTCCAGCCGACCCCGGAGGGCGGCATGGAGATCGTGGCCGCCTCGACGCACGGGGACCCCGGCGACCTGGTCGGCACCGCCATCGCGCCCGGCTCGCCCGTGCTGGAACAACTCCTCGGCGGTGAGCCGGTCTTCATAGACGACTCCGCCACCGACCCCCGGATGACCACCCACGTCCGGGAGCGGTTCGGCCCGAGCATGATGCTGCCGCTGCAGAGCGGCGGCCAGCTGATCGGCACCCTGGCCCTGCCGCGCGCCCGGGGCGGGCCCCCGTACGACGCGGTGGACCGGCTGCTGGCCTCGCAGTTCGCCTCCCAGGCCGCGCTGGCGCTCGTGCTGGCCGACGCCCAGCACGACCGCGAACAGCTCGCGGTGTACGAGGACCGCGACCGGATCGCGCGGGACCTGCACGACCTGGTGGTGCAGCGGCTGTTCGCGACGGAGATGATGCTGGAGAGCACCCGCCGCCGGGCCGCGAACGCGCCGACGGGGGACACCGTGGGCGACGAACTGAGCCGCGCCGTCGACGAACTGGACTCCACCATCCAGGAGGTCCGCACGGCCATCTTCGCCCTCCAGCAGCCGCCGACCGACGCCCCGACGACGTTCCGGGGACGGGTCCTGCGCGAGACGGGCGGCGCGGCGGTGCTGCTCGGCTTCCAGCCGTCGGTGCACTTCGCGGGCGCGGTGGACGCACTGCTCCCGGAGGCGGTGTCGGGCGACCTCCTCTCCGCCCTGCGCGGCGCCCTGGCCGCGGCCCACCGCCGCGACGGAGTCACCGCGATCGAGGTCCGCGTCGAGGCCACCCCGAAGCGCGTCCGCCTGACGGTCACCGACGACGGCCACACCACCACCTCCCCCGCCGGCACGACGATCACGTGGGAAGCCGCACTCTGATCCGGCCTCGCCGGGCGGGCCCCCACCGCCTAGGGTGACCGGCGTGACGACCCGCCTCTCGGCCCGCGCCGCCATCGCCGCCCTCACCGACCCCGGCAGCTTCGCCGAACTCCCCGCGCCCCCGGGGGAGTCCCCCGACGACGGCCCCCTCGGCTGGACCGGCTACGACGCCTCCCGCGCCCGCGCCACGGCCCGCACCGGCGAGCGGGAGTCCGTCGTCACCGGCACCGCCCGCGTCGGGGGCCGCGAAGCCACCGTGATCTCCTTCGAGTTCGGCTTCCTCGGCGGGTCCCTCGGCGAACGCACCGGCGACCGCCTCGAAGCCGCGTACGGGCACGCCCGCGCACACCGCCTGCCCCTGGTGTCCCTGATCGCGACCGGCGGCTCCCGCATGCAGGAGGGGATGCTCGCGCTGACGCAGCTGCAGCGCGTGGCCCGCCAGTGCGTGCTGACCCGCGCCGCCGGCCTCCCGCAGATCGCCGTGCTGCGCGACCCCACCACCGGCGGCGGCTGGGCCACCCTCGGCGCGGGCGCCGACGTGGTGCTGGCGCTGCCCGGCGCGCAGGTCGGCTTCGCCGGATCCCGGGTGCGCCCCGCGGACGCGGACCCGGCGGCCTACACCGCCGAGGGGCAGTACGCGGCCGGGCACGTGGACGCCGTCGTGCCCCCCGAGGAGCTCCCGGCCGTCCTCGGGGACTGGCTGCGCGTGCTGGCCGCGCCCCGCGCCGCCACACCCGTCGAGCCCCCGGCCGCGCTGGCCGGCGTGGCACCCCCGAAGACCGGCTGGGACGCCGTCCAACAGGCCCGGCACCCCGAGCGCCCGCGGGCCGAGGCGTACCTGGAGGCGTACTTCGAGCTGCGGCTGCCGCTGCGCGGGGACCGGGCCGGCGGCACCGACCCCGGAATGCTGTGCGGGATCGGGCTCCGCGAGGGCCGGGCGGTCGCGTACGCGGCCCAGCGCGGCACCGCCACCCGCCCGGCGGGCTACCGTACGGCGGCCCGCGTGATCCGCCTCGCGGACCGGCTCGGCATCCCGGTGCTCACCCTGGTCGACACCCCCGGCGCGGCCAACGACGCCGCCGCCGAACACGCGGGCGCCGGCCCGGCCATCGCCGACGCCTTCGCGGCGCTCGCCGCGGCCGGGGTCCCGGTGACCACCCTCCTCATCGGCGAGGGCGGTTCGGGCGGGGCGCTCGCCCTGGCCGCGCCCGGGAACACCTGGGTCACCCCGGACAGCTACTTCTCCGTCATCGCCCCGGAACTGGCGGCGGCCATCCTCAAGCGCCCGGCCGAGGAGGCCCCCGCCACCGCCGACCAGCTGCGCATCCGCCCCCAGGACCTGGTGGACCTGGGGGTGGCGCGGGGCGTGGTGCCCCCGGCGGCGGACCGGGCGGGCTCGGCGGGCTAGAAGCGGCGCGGCAGCTTCACGTCCACCGCGTAGAGCCGCGTGATCTGCTGCGCGAGCTCGTTGTCGTCGCTGGCCAGCAGCAGCCGCACCCGGCCCAGCCCGTCGTAACCGGTGACGACCATGCCCTCGACGTTGTCCACGAGGGGGTGGTTCTGCGGCAGCTTCGAGGGGGCGCCGAGCGTCGGGCAGTCGTTGAAGTCGCCGATCGGCGTCTTGCGGGCGAGCCGCAGCCGCGGGCCCGCGGTCAGCGTCTCCACCTTCGAGGTGTCGCTCGCCCCCAGGGGATCGGCCGCGTACAGCCGGACCGTGATCGCGAACTGCTGCGTGAAGCCCCGCTCCAGCACGATCAGCCGTCCGTCGCGGGTCGGGGCGAGCTCGACCAGCCCGTGGCCCGCGTCGACCGGGTAGGCGTACTGGCGGCCCAGCGCGAACTCCCCGTTCCCGCGCCGCTCCCAGGTCTGGATCCGCTGGAGGGTGTGCCCCTGCGCGTCCTTCCCGTCCCCGGCGAGCGCGCCTTCGAGGCCCGCGACCAGGGTGTGCCCGCCCGGCAGCAGGGTGAGGGACTCGAAGGTCTGGTTCACCGTGGCCCGGCCCTGTGGGGCGATGCGGAAGGCGGGCGGGACGGGCAGGGTCGCCAGGACCCGGCCGGTGCGGCTGTAGCGGCGGATGGTGGGGGTCGTCTCGTCGGTGACCAGGTAGGTCCCGTCCCGGTCGACGACCAGGCCCTCCGAGTCGAGGGCCGTCCCGGCGCCGTCGGTGAGCGGCAGCCGTGCGGTGGCGGTGGCCGTCGGGGTGTTGCCGCGTGCCACCTTCAGCGCGTACAGGGCGGACCGGTCGGAGATCGCGGCGACCGTGCCGTCCCGGTCGAGGGAGAGGCCGGAGATGCCGCCGACCGGCTTCCCGTCGAGGAGCTTCTTGTCGAGCGAGTCGGAGAAGCCCGCGACGGACATGAAGGGGGAACAGGCGGCCCGGTCCTCGGGCGCGGCGGCGGCGACGGCCTGCGGGACGGATGCTCCGCAGAGCGCGGCGGTGGCGACCGCGGTGGTGACGAGCGTACGAAGGCGCATGGAGGCCTTCCTCCTGGATCGGCTGGTACGGCTGGACCGCCCGCGTCGGCGAGGGCGGAAGACTGCCGAACTGTCATATGTCGATTCGAAAGAAAACGGAAGACGCGGCAACGGCCCGGCAACGGACCCGCCAACTCCCCGTCACATCCGGCCGGAACGGGCGAAGCGGGCCGGACTGGTCCCCACGTGGCGCCCGAAATGCCGCGTCAGATGGGCCTGGTCGTAGAACCCGGCCGCCGTCGCGGCCAGTGCCGCCGGAGTTCCCGCGAGCAGCAGCTCCCGCGCCCGCGCCACCCGACGTCCGGTCAGGTACGCGTGCGGGGGCAGCCCGTAGGCCTGCCGGAAGCCGCGGATCAGCTGGGTGGGGTGGACCCCGCCCAGCGCGGCCGAGGCCTCCGCCAGGGTGATCCCCTCGACGACCCGCGCGTCCAGCAGCTCCCGCAGCCGTACGGCGTCCCGGGCGTGCGCGGGCCCGTACGCCGCCGGCCGGCGCCCGGCCAGCCACCGGCGCAGCCGCTCCCCCACGAAGGCCAGGCGGGAGGCGGCCTCCAGCGGGTCCCGCTCCCGGGCCAAGGCCAGGTGCAGTGCGTGCACGCGCGTGCGCAGCCGGGGATCGTCCAGCAGCGGGGCGTCGACGGCGGCGCCCGTGAGCCGCTCCGGCAGCACCGAGGAGTCCAGGTACAGCACCCGTTTGCGGAAGCCCGCCTCGGTCACGGTCCGCCCGTCATGGACCACTCCGGGCGGCAGCAGGACCACCTGGTCCGACACCCCGACGCCGTGCCGCTCCCCGTCGAGGCCGAAGTCCACCCGCCCGCCGTCGAGGACCATCAGGGCCCAGGTGTCGTGGACGTGGGCCGGGTACGCGTGGTCGAGGAAGCGCGCGTGGAACACCTCGGCGATGCCCTCGACGGGCGGCCGCCAGGCGGAGACGGTGCTGCGCGGACGGGGAGCGGCCATGTCAGGAACGTACAAGACCGGCCCGCGCGGACCACGGCAGGCTGCCCCCATGACGAACTCACGGACGGCACAGCAGGCGCGGAAGGTCAACATCGCGGAGAAACTGGCCGCTTTCACCGAGCAGTGGGCGCAGCGCCGGATCGCCCGGGTCAACGACTACGAGGTCAAGGTGGCCAAGCTCCAGGGCGAGTTCATCTGGCACGCGCACGAGGACACCGACGAGATGTTCCTCGTCGTGAGCGGCAGCCTCACCATCCACCTGCGCGACGGGGACGTCACGCTGGGGCCCGGCGAGCTCTACGTGGTCCCGCGCGGGGTGGAGCACTGCCCGGCGGCGGCCGAGGAGGCCTCGATCCTGCTGTTCGAGCCGGCCGGCACCCCCAACACGGGCGACCAGGGCGGGGAGCGCACCCGGACCGCGGTGGACGCGTAGGGCCGCCGGGCCGGGGATCACGCCTGCGGCGAGCGGGCGTCGTAGCGGGCGAAGGCGCGCCAGCGGGCGGCGAGCAGGCCCAGGACCAGCACGCAGCCGAGGCCGCCGCCGGTGATCGCGACGGCCGGGGAGGTCAGGTCGGCGACGGTCCCGGCGAGGAAGTCCCCGAGCCGGGGCCCGCCCGCGACGACCACGATGAACACGCCCTGGAGCCGGCCCCGCATCCCGTCCGGGGTCGCGGTCTGCATCATCGTCGAGCGGAACACCATCGAGATGGTGTCGGCGGCTCCGGCCAGGGCGAGGAACAGCAGCCCGAGCCACAGGTTCCGGGTCAGCCCGAAGACGGCGATGGCCAGCCCCCACGCGGCGACGGAGAGCAGGATCGCCAGCCCGTGCCGCCGGATGCGCCCCTGCCAGCCGGAGAACAGCCCGCCCAGCAGCGCTCCGACGGCGGGGGCGGCCACCAGCAGGCCGACCGTCTTGGCGTCACCGCCGTACCAGAGCACGGCGATCGCCGGGAACAGCGCCTTCGGCTGGGCCAGCACCATGGCGGCCATGTCGGAGAAGAAGGTCATCCGGATGTTGGGGCGGGTCCCGAGGAAGCGCAGCCCGTCCAGCACCGAAGCGCGGCCCTTGCGCCCCTCCGGCAGCATCGACGGCAGCCGCCACATGGCGTACAGGGCGGCGATGAAGGTCACCGCGTCGATCAGGTACGCCGCCTGGTACCCCCACCAGCCGACGATCAGGCCGCCCAGCACCGGGCCGAGCATCGTCCCGGAGGTCATGGTGACGGAGTTCAGCGCGTTGGCGGCGGGCAGCTGCTCGGCCGGCAGCAGCTTGGGGATCATGGCCGAGCGGGCGGGCCCGTTCAGCGCCCCGCAGACCGCCTGGAGCGCGACGACGGTGTACAGCAGCCAGACCCGGTGGTAGTCGAGCAGCGCGGCGGCGGCCAGCCCGACCGACAGCGCGGTGAGCCCGGCGGCGCTGTAGAGGCCGAGCTTGCGCCGGTCCACGGTGTCGGCGATGGCCCCGCCGTAGAGGCCGAAGGCGACGAGCGGGACGAGGGAGAAGAGGCCGACCAGTCCGACCGAGAAACTGGATCCGGTGATCGCGTAGACCTGGAGGGAGATGGCCAGCGCCGTCATCGCCTGGCCCATCCAGGAGATGGTGCCGCCGATCCACAGCCGCCGGTAGTGGGCGGAGGTGCGCAGCGGGGTCAGGTCGGCGAATATTCGGGGGCGGGGGCGGGGAGGCGAGGCGGTACCGGTCACAGCGGATGATAACCACCGGCCTGTCGCGCGGCCCTTGAGCAACGGTCGTCGTGCACGGGACAACGGTCGCCGTGCACCCACCCGCACCGCCCTCCCCATCCGGATCCGGGGCCCCAGAGCGGGGTCCGGCTTGCCGCTAACCCGCCACTATCACCGGAGATTTGACCGAATCGACGTAGCCGTCTCGCCTCCCGTTCGGCCCATGATGAAAGACTCGTATGTCCAGGGAGGCGTAGTGATCGAACCTGGCAACAGCACCACGAGCACCAGTGACACCGGCCACACCAGCCCCACGGGCAGAAGCCTGCGCACCACGAGCGGTGTCACCACCCCCCTCACGATCGGGGTCGAGGAAGAGTTCCTGCTCGTCGACGCCGACACCCTGCGGGTGGTCCCGGCCGCGCCGCTCGTCCTCGCCACCGTCGCGGGGCTCCCCGAGCAGGTGCACGCCGAGGGAACCCGGTACCAGGTGGAGATTTCCACCCCGGTCGCCGACTCGGCGGCCGCCCTGCGCGCGGAGCTCGCCGCCCTGCGGCGCACGCTCGCCGCGGCGGCCCGTGAGCACGGCTGCCGGCTGCTGGCCGCGCCCTCGCCCGTCGTGGCCGTGGAGGGGCCGCTGCACCTGACCGACGACGAGCCCCGCCAGCGCGAGCAGCACCGCCGGTTCGGCACCCTGACCGAGACCCTGGTCAGCTGTGGCCGCCACATCCACATCGGCACCCTCGACGTGGACACGGCGGTGGCCGTGTCCAACCGGGTCAGACCATGGCTGCCCACGCTGATCGCGCTGGCCGCCAATTCCCCCTTCTGGAACGGCCGCGACACCGGCCACTCCAGCTGGCGGGCGATGGCCTGGTCGGGCTGGCCCTCCGCGGGCCCGCCCCCGCACTTCACGTCCACGGCCCACTTCCGGCGCTCGGTGCAGACCCTGCTCGGCTCCGGGGCCGCCCTGGACACCAAGATGGTCTACTGGGACCTCCGGCCGTCCGGGAACTGGCCCACGCTGGAGATCCGGGCTCCCGACATGTCCCCGGACATCGACACGGCCGTCCTCCAGGCCGAGCTGGGCCGCGCCCTGGTGGCCACGGCCCTGCGCGAGATCGCCGAGCAGCGGCCCGATCCGCCCGTACGGGACGACGTACTGCGTCTCGCGCGCTGGCGGGCGGCCCACGACGGGCTGGAGGGCTTCGGCCTGGACCCGTACACGGGCGCCGAACTCCCGGCGGCCGACCTGGCGGAGGCCCTGCTCGACCTGGTCGCCCCGGAACTGGCCGCCACCGGCGACCTCGACCACGCGGCGAAGACCATGGGCGGCCTGCTGCGCGACGGCTCGGGCGCGGCCCGCCAGCGCGCGGAGTTCGCCCGCCGCCAGAAGCTGACGGACGTCCTGCGCCTCATGGTGGAGGAGACGGAAAACTCCTAGCTCCCCACGGATCCGCGGCCGCGGGTGCCTTCCACCACACCCGCGGCCGCGACCCCCCCCCGTCTCAGAGCCAGCCGCGCTGGGCGGCGCGCAGGCCGGCCTCGAAACGGCTCGTCGCGTCGAGGCGTTCCATCAGCCCGGACATCTGGCGGCGCACGGTGCGCAGGGAGACCCCGAGGCGCTTGCCGGCGGCCTCGTCGGTCATCCCGGAGGCCAGCAGCTTGAGGAGTTCGCGCTCGCCGGCGGTGATCCCGTCCCCGTCGGCCTGCTCGCGGGCGGCGCCGAGCGGGACGGCCGTCCCCCAGGTCTGCTCGAAGAGGGTGACGAGCGAGGCGACGATGCCGGGGGCCGTGGTGCACAGGGCGCCGAGGCGGGAATTCTCGGGGTCGATGGGGACGACGGCGGTGGTCCGGTCGAAGATCACCAGCCGGGGCGGCAGGACGGGGCTGGTGCGCACCTGGCCGCCGCGCTCGGTGGTCCACTGCGCGTAGGCGAGGGTGGCCGGGTCGTTGCGGGCGCTGTCCTGGTAGACCACCCGCATGCTCACCTTCCGGGCGAGCGCGTCCTCGTCGAGCGGCCGCGACGCGTCCAGGCTCGCCTGGGACTGGGCGCCGCCCGGCATGATCGCGAGGCATTCCCGGCTCAGCCCGCGGGCGAGGACCTCCAGCCGGGACTGGATGGCGTCGAGCCCCACGAGCCGCTCGGCGCCGTCGGTCTCGGTGTTGGGCCGCAGGCCCGCGAACTCGGCGACGGCGCGCGCCGCGGCCGCCTTGCTCAGTGCCAGCTCCTGCTGGCGGCGGATCAGGTCCTCCTCCTGACGGCGCAGGAGCTGCTCCAGCCCCGCCTCCGGGCTGACGGCCCGCAGCCCGCCCGCGTTCTCGCGGGAAGCGGTGAGCAGTTCGAGGTCGACCAGCCGGTCCAGGGCTTCGCGCACCTGCTCCTCGGTCAGCCCGAGACGCGCTCCCATTTCGGCCACTCCGCCGGTCGGATCCGCGAGCATTTCGCGGTAGACACCCTCTACCTCCGTGTCCAACCCCAGCGCTTCAAGCATGACTTCAGCCCCCCGGCACTCATCCCCTGTCGGTGGAAGACCACCACCGGCGGCATGATCCTAAACGTGGCTTGATCAGATCCATAGACGGCACCAAGGTGCCAGTCACTTTGGTGCCACCCGCATCCCCTTCTGTCCGCTCGCGGGGCCCAGCAGGATGGTGTTCACCGGGACGGCGGGGCACGGAGCCCCACCCCAGGCCAGGGCCGAAAGGCCGGACCGGAGCAGCGCGCCCCACCTCATCCGCTCGTGCTCCAGGGGGAATTCCATGTCTCGCACCGCTCACCTGATCGCTGCCGCCGGCCTCACCGCTCTGCTCTCCTTCACCGCCACCGCGGTGGCGGCCACCACGGCCCCGCAGGTGATCGGCTGGGACTCGGTCCAGGCCGCGACGCCCGGCGTGATCGGCTGGGACTCGGCCCCCGCGGACAAGGCGGTCATCGGCTGGGACTCCGTCCAGGCCGCCGGCCCGGCCACCCCCCAGGTCATCGGCTGGGACTCGGCCCCCGCGAAGAAGGCCGTCATCGGCTGGGACTGACCCCCGCCCACACACACACGAAAGGCGGCCCCAAGGGGCCGCCTTAACGTTTCTGCATGCCGTATGTGAAGAAGTGGGGCGGGTGGGACTCGAACCCACGGCCGACGGATTATGAGTCCGCTGCTCTAACCGGCTGAGCTACCGCCCCTTTACGGCGTGGCGCGTACATGTGTGCGCGCCGTCTGCCGCAGCATAGCCGCTCATACGATCTCCTGCCTCGGATGCCTCGCATGATCGGCTTCGCCTGTTCAGAGAGACCGCGCCGAAGGCTGCCCG
Organism: Streptomyces sp. NPDC059564; assembly: GCF_042735575.1. Lineage (NCBI taxonomy): Bacteria > Bacillati > Actinomycetota > Actinomycetes > Kitasatosporales > Streptomycetaceae > Streptomyces > Streptomyces sp. NPDC059564. Next base: position 32,467 of record NZ_JBHWBP010000022.1, read on the forward strand.
GTTCCCGGATCAGGGCAAAAAGAAAGAGGACCCGCCCGGGCCCTCTTCTTTCCTGCTCCCCCGACTGGACTCGAACCAGTAACCTGCCGGTTAACAGCCGGCTGCTCTGCCAATTGAGCTACAGGGGACTGCGCTCCCCCGACTGGACTCGAACCAGTAACCTGCCGGTTAACAGCCGGCTGCTCTGCCAATTGAGCTACAGGGGATTGCTGCGGTGCACCGAACAGCCCACCTCCGGCCTTGCCGGGGGGCGAGTGCCCGTTGCGAGTCATAGATTAGCGCAAGCAGGGGGGTGCTCCGCCAATCGGTATCCACAGCAGGCCGGGCACCACACGACGAAGGGTGACAGCCATGCGGTACAAGGTCACGTTCGCGGTCGGACTGGCCCTCGGGTACGTGCTCGGAACCCGGGCGGGGCGCGAGCGGTACGAGCAGCTGAAGAAGTCGGCGCGGGAGATCGCGCAGAACCCGGCGGTGCGCAACGCCGCCGAGACCGCCGGTCAGAGCGGGCGCGCCTTCGCGGGCAAGGCGTTCGCGGCGGTGGGCGACACGGTCGGTGGCGCCGTACCGGCCTCCCTGGCGGAGCGGGTACGGGTGCTGCGCGGCCGGGCGGGTGCGGGCTCCGAGGACGAGTGGGGCACCAGCAACACCTGAGGGCCGTTCCGGACGAGTCGAGTCCGGCCCGGCGTGCGGCAGAATTCTCCGCATGGGGATAGTCGCCGGGCTGGACAGCTCTTCCACCTTCACTCGCATCGTGGTCTGTGACACGGAGACGGGCGCCGTGCTGCGCCAGGGCTACGCGTCCCATCCACAGTCCGCCGGCGAGGCGGTCCCCCACGAAACCGACCCGCAGGCCTGGCTGCTCTCGCTCGGCGAGGCCGCCGGCGGCGGGCTGCTGGAGGGCGTCCAGGCCATCGGCGTCTCGGCTCAGCAGCACGGCGTGTTGCCGCTGGACGCGCAGGGCGGCCTGGTCCGGCCGGCCCTCGTCGGCAACGACAAGCGGGGCCAGGTGGCCGCCGCCGAGCTGATCGACGCGCTCGGGGGCCGGCAGGCCTGGGTCTCCGCCGTGGGTTCGGTCCCGCACTCCGCGCAGCCGGTGGCGAAGCTGGCCTGGCTGGCCCGTACCGAGCCGGAGGCCGCGCGCCGGGTGGCGGTGGTGATGTCCCCCCACGACTGGCTCGTCTGGCAGCTGCTCGGCCGGCCCGCCCGCCGCACCACCGACCGGGCCGGCGCGTCCGGGACCGGGTACTGGTCGGCGGCCACCGGCTCCTACCGCCCCGACCTGGTCGAGCTGGCGCTCGGGCACCAGGCGCTGCTGCCCGAGGTGCTCGGTCCCGCCGACGCCGCCGGGATGACCCCCGAGGGGCTGCTGATCTCCGCCGGGACCGGGGAGACCATGGCCGCCGCGCTCGGGCTGGGCCTGGGTCCGGGGGACGCGGTGGTCTCGCTGGGCGCGTCGGGCTCGGTGATGGCCGTGCACCACGAGGCCGTGTCGGAGCCGGGCGGCCTGGTGACGTCGCTCGCCGACGCCGGTGGCATGCACCTGCCGGTGGTGAACACCTCCAACGCCGTACGGGCCCTGCGCGGCACCGCCGAGCTGCTGGGCACCGACCTGGAGGGGCTGAGCGCGCTCGCGCTGAAGTCGACCCCGGGTGCCCACGGCCTCGTACTGCTCCCCTACCTGGAGGGCGAGCGGACCCCGAACCTGCCGCACACCGCCGGAACCCTGTCGGGGCTGCGCCGGGACTCGATGAAGCCCGAACACCTGGCGCGGGCCGCCTTCGAGGGGATGCTGTGCGGGCTGGTCGACGCCCTCGACGTGCTGCGCCACCGGGGCGTACCGATCCGGCGGGTGTTCCTGCTGGGCGCGGCGGCCGAGCTGCCCGCCGTACAGGCCGCCGCTCCGGGGCTGTTCGGGACGCAGGTCGTCGTACCGGCGCCGGCGGACTACGCCGCGCTCGGCGCGGCCCGTCAGGCGGCCTGGGCGCTCGGGGTGCAGCAGGGCACGCTGGCCCCGCACACCCCGCCGGTCTGGCCGGCCCCCGCGGCGCAGGTCTTCGAACCGGGCGAGGAGCTCCCGGCCTGGCAGGCCGTGCGCCAGCAGTACGTGACGACGCGCGAACAGCTGCACCCCGGCGCCTTCCAGGCGTAGGCCGCGCGCCGGACCCGCACCGGTCCGGGCCCGGCGCGCGGTGGGTCGCGGGGCGCAGGGCGGCCTACGCCTTTTGACCGGGCTTTGCGAAATCGGGTGGGGATCACCCCACCTGTTGGCAGAAGATGGACTGAACCCCTCGATCATGCCGACCGGAGCCTGCGCGTGCTCATACGACTTTTGCGGACCCATCTCGGTCCGTACCGGAAACCGATCGCCGCACTGGTGCTGCTGCAACTCCTGCAGACCAGTGCGAGCCTCTACCTGCCCACCCTCAACGCCGACATCATCGACCACGGTGTCGTCAACGGTGACACCGGTTACATCCTGCGCTCCGGCGCCCTGATGCTCGGTGTCTCCCTCGTCCAGCTCCTGTGCAACGTCGGGGCCGTCTACTACGGCGCCCGCACCGCGGCCTCGCTCGGCCGCGACGTGCGCGCCGCGGTCTTCGACCGGGTGCAGAGCTTCTCGGCCCGCGAGCTGGGCCAGTTCGGCGCACCGTCGCTGATCACCCGTACGACGAACGACGTCCAGCAGGTCCAGATGCTGGTCCTGATGACCTTCACGCTGATGGTCTCGGCGCCGATCATGTGCGTCGGCGGCATCGTGATGGCCCTCTCGCTCGACGTGAAGCTGTCGGGCGTCCTGCTCGCGGTGGTGCCCACGCTCGGCCTGGCGGTCGGCGCGATCGTCTACAAGACGCGCCCGCTGTTCCGCCAGATGCAGGAGCGCCTGGACACCGTGAACCGGGTGCTGCGCGAGCAGATCACCGGCAACCGCGTGATCCGCGCCTTCGTCCGCGACGGCTACGAGGAGGAGCGGTTCCGCGCCGCCAACTCCGACCTGACGGCCGTCTCCCTCGCCTCGGGCAAGCTGCTCGCGCTGATGTTCCCGGCCGTCATCGTCGTCGTGAACGTCTCCAGCGTGGCCGTCATCTGGTTCGGCGCGATGCGCGTGGACAGCGGCGGCATGGAGATCGGCCAGCTGACGGCCTTCCTCGCCTACCTGATGCAGATCGTCATGTCCGTGATGATGGCCACCTTCATGTTCATGATGGTGCCGCGCGCCGAGGTCTGCGCCGAGCGCATCCAGGAGGTCCTGGACACCGACACCAGCGTGGTCCCGCCCACCGACCCGGTGCGCGAGCTCCTGCGGCGCGGGCAGCTGGAACTGCGCGGCGCCGACTTCCGCTATCCGGGCGCCGAGGCCCCGGTGCTGCGCGGGGTGGACCTGGTGGCCCGCCCCGGCGAGACCACGGCCGTGATCGGCTCCACCGGCAGCGGCAAGTCCACGCTGCTCGGCCTGGTGCCCCGGCTGTTCGACGCGACCGGCGGCGAGGTCCTCGTCGACGGGGAGGACGTACGCCGCCTCGACCCGGAGCTGCTGGCCAAGACGGTCGGCATGGTTCCGCAGAAGCCGTACCTGTTCTCCGGAACCGTGGCCTCCAACCTGCGGTACGGGCGCCCGGACGCGACCGACGAGGAACTGTGGCGCGCCCTGGAGGTGGCCCAGGCCAAGGACTTCGTGTCCGCGCTGGAGGGCGGGCTCGACGCGCCCGTCACCCAGGGCGGGACGAACGTCTCCGGCGGCCAGCGCCAGCGCCTCGCGATCGCCCGCACCCTCGTGCAGCGGCCCGAGATCTACCTCTTCGACGATTCCTTCTCCGCCCTGGACTACGCGACGGACGCGGCGCTGCGCTCGGCGCTCGCCCGCGAGACCGAGGAGGCGACGGTGGTGATCGTGGCCCAGCGGGTCTCCACGATCCGCGACGCCGACCGGATCATCGTCCTCGACGAGGGACAGGTGGTGGGCGAGGGCCGGCACCACGAGCTGATGGCCGGGAACGAGACCTACCGGGAGATCGTGCTCTCCCAGCTGACGGAGGCGGAGGCCGCATGAGCGGGCCCGGAGGACGGATGATGGCGGGCCCGGTCCAGAGGTCCATGGACTTCAAGGGATCGGGCAAGCGGCTGCTGCGCCAGCTGGCGCACGACCGGGCCAAGATCTGGGGCATGGTCGCGGCCGTGGTCGGCAGCGTCGGCTGCGCGGTGGTCGGGCCGAAGATCCTCGGCGAGGCCACCGACCTGGTGTTCGGGGGGATCGTCGGCCGGCAGATGCCGGCCGGGCTCACCAAGGAGCAGGCCCTGGACGGTCTGCGCGCCAAGGGGCAGGGCGGGATGGCGGACATGCTGTCCGGCCTCGACTTCACCCCGGGCCAGGGCATCGACTTCGGCGCCGTAGGCGTCGTGGCGCTCTGGGCGCTGGTGGCGTTCACCCTGGCGGGCCTGCTGATGCTGGTGGCGACGCGGCTGTCGAACCACGTGATGAACGGCACCGTGTACCGGATGCGCGAGGAGCTCCAGGCGAAGCTGTCGCGGCTGCCGCTGTCGTACTTCGACCAGCAGAAGCGCGGCGAGGTGCTGAGCCGGGCGACGAACGACATCGACAACATCGGGCAGACGCTCCAGCAGACGATGGGGCAGCTGCTGAACTCGCTGCTGACGATCGTCGGCGTGCTGGTGATGATGTTCTGGATCTCGCCGCTGCTGGCGCTGGTCGCGCTGGTGACCGTACCGGTCTCGATCTTCGTCGCGGCGAAGATCGGCAAGAAGTCGCAGCCCCAGTTCGTGGCGCAGTGGAAGAGCACCGGTTCGCTCAACGCCCACATCGAGGAGATGTACTCCGGCCACACGCTGGTGAAGGTCTTCGGGCGGCAGAAGGAGTCGGCGGCGGTCTTCGCCGAGCAGAACGAGGAGCTGTTCCGGGCCTCGTTCAAGGCGCAGCTGGTCAGCGGCATCATGCAGCCGGTGATGTTCTTCATATCGAACATCAACTACGTGCTGATCGCGGTCGTCGGCGGTCTGCGGGTGGCCTCGGGCACCCTGTCGATCGGTGACGTGCAGGCCTTCATCCAGTACTCGCGCCAGTTCTCGATGCCGCTGACGCAGGTGGCCTCGATGGCCAACCTCGTGCAGTCGGGCGTCGCCTCGGCGGAGCGGGTGTACGAGCTGCTGGACGCGGAGGAGCAGGAGCCGGACGTCGAGGTTCCGGAGCGTCCGGAGGTGCTGCGCGGCCAGGTCACGCTGGACAAGGTGGCCTTCCGCTACGAGCCCGACAAGCCGCTCATCGAGAACCTCTCGCTGAGCGTGGAGCCGGGCCAGACCGTCGCGATCGTCGGACCGACCGGCGCCGGCAAGACCACGCTGGTCAACCTGCTGATGCGGTTCTACGAGGTCACGGGCGGCGAGATCGCCCTCGACGGGGTGGACATCGCCAAGATGACCCGCGAGGAACTGCGCGGCGGGATCGGCATGGTGCTCCAGGACACCTGGCTGTTCGGCGGCACCATCGCGGAGAACATCGCCTACGGTGCCTCGCGCGAGGTCACGCGCGACGAGATCGAGGAGGCCGCGCGGGCGGCGCACGCCGACCGCTTCGTCCGCACCCTGCCGGACGGCTACGACACGGTGCTGGACGACGAGGGCGCGGGCGTCAGCGCCGGCGAGAAGCAGCTGATCACCATCGCCCGGGCGTTCCTGTCGGACCCGGTGATCCTGGTCCTCGACGAGGCGACGAGCTCGGTGGACACCCGTACCGAGGTGCTCATCCAGAAGGCGATGGCGCGCCTGGCGCACGGCCGTACGTCCTTCGTGATCGCGCACCGGCTGTCCACGATCCGCGACGCGGACGTGATCCTGGTGATGGAGAGCGGCTCGATCGTCGAACAGGGCACGCACGAGGATCTGCTGTCCTCGGACGGCGCGTACGCGCGGCTGTACGCGGCGCAGTTCGCGCAGGCGGTGGCCGAGGTCGACTAGTCCTCAGACGGCACGACGGGGTGGGGGCGCCTTACGGGGCGCCCCCTTCCGCGTGTCCGGGCGGTCAGTCGAGGTAGCCGCGCAGCTGGTCGGCGAAGGCGTGGTCGCGGAGCTTGTTGAGGGTCTTGGACTCGATCTGGCGGATCCGCTCGCGGGTCACGCCGAAGATCCGTCCGATCTCCTCGAGGGTGCGCGGGCGGCCGTCGGCGAGCCCGTAGCGGAGCTGGACGACCTTGCGTTCCCGCTCGCCGAGGGTGGAGAGGACGGCTTCGAGGTGTTCGCGCAGCAGGAAGAACGCGGCCGACTCCACGGGGGAGGCGGCGTCGCCGTCCTCGATGAGGTCGCCGAGCGCGACGTCGTCCTCCTCGCCGACCGGCGCGTGCAGGGAGACCGGCTCCTGCGCGAGGCGGAGCACCTCCAGCACCCGCTCGGGGGTCAGTTCCAGGTGGACCGCGACCTCTTCGGCGGTGGGCTCGTAGCCGCGTTCCTGGAGCATGCGGCGCTGGACGCGGATGACGCGGTTGATCAGCTCCACGACGTGGACGGGGACGCGGATGGTGCGGGCCTGGTCGGCCAGCGCCCGCGACATCGCCTGCCGGATCCACCAGGTCGCGTAGGTGGAGAACTTGTAGCCCCGGGCGTAGTCGAACTTCTCGACGGCGCGGATCAGGCCGAGGTTCCCCTCCTGGACCAGGTCGAGCATGGTCAGCCCGCGCCCGACGTAGCGTTTGGCGACGGAGACGACGAGGCGCAGGTTCGACTCGATGAGCCGGCGTTTGGCCATCCGCCCCATGACGACGAGCCGGTCGAGGTCGACGGCGAGCCGCGAGTCGAGGTCGGCGGCGCTGCCGAGCTTCTCCTCGGCGAACAGGCCGGCCTCCACGCGGCGCGCGAGGTCCACCTCTTCGGCGGCGGTGAGCAGCGGGATCCTGCCGATCTCGCGCAGGTACTGGCGGAAGAGGTCCGCGGAGGGGCCCGCTCCGCCGGCGCCGTCCGCGGCGCGGGTGCGCGGCGGGGGCACCTGTTCGATCAGTTCCAGGGCCTCGGGCTCGTCGTCGGCGACCCCGTCGTCGGCCGCGTCCGCGGCGGGATCCGCCGCTTCGTCCACGGCCTCGTCCGCTGCTTCGTCCGCTGCTCCGGCCTCCGGGGCGACCGGGATCTCGGCGGGGTGGCTCACGTTCACGGTCAGGGTCTGGGTCTGCACGGGGGCGACCTCCAGGGCTGGCGAGGACTCAAGCACCGCACCTCAGTGTGGGGTACGACACATCGCTGCCACGAGGGGCGTGCGAGCACTTTCTGAGTCCGGTGCGTGACCGGATGGTTACCCGCCGCCGGGAACCCCGATGCGGATCGGACGCATGTCCGAGATGATCGACATCATGTCTTCGTACGGAACCCACGAAACCCACGTGACGGTCCGCTGCCCTGACGAGGCGGAACTCAGCCGCCTCGAATCCTGGGCCGGGGCACGGGAGTTGAAGGTCACGCACATCATGCTGGGCCGGGGCCGGACGCGCTCGCAGCCGATGCTGACGCTGCCGGACCGCACGGGCCACGAGCGGCTGGTGCCGCAGCTGAGGGCGGCGGGCTTCGACCCGGTCCGGGTCAAGATCGAGACGGTGCCCTGGAGTACGGAGCCGGCGGGCCCGGGCGGGGGTTACTTCGAGCACCACCTGAAGCTGCTGCTGCCGGCGGGCTACGACCACCTGCTGCTGGAGGCCCTGGTGCTGCCGCACGGGGCGCACCTGTCGTGGAACGCCCGCCGCGTCCTGCCGGGGCCCGACGGGTGCCAGGAGCGCTTCGTCACCCAGCGGGTCCGGGGCACCGCCTCCCGGGCGACGGCTGCCTGCGACACGCTGATCGCGGAGCTGGTGGCGGCGGGGTACGAGATCCGCTCGGAGGAGCGGGAACTCGTGCTGTACGACAGCGACCTGTCGGTGGACGACGGGTGGATCGACGAGGAGGGGACGGACCGATGAGCACGTACGACGCCGACCGGGCGCGACGCCAGGACCAGCTGCCGCGGACCTCGACCGCCGGGATCGGGGCGCCCGGCCGGGACGGAGAGCGGTTCTTCGACCCCGCCCTCAAGCACTTCGCGCACGGCTACCGGGTGGCGGACGGCGTCGTCGATCCCGCGCTGCGCCCGGCCTGGCGGGCCGCCCGGCGCCGGGCGCTCGACGTGGTCGTACGCGGGGTCGCCCGCTCCGGCCGGCTGGACTCCCTGGTGCTGCGCGGCAGCATGCTGATGGCCGGCTGGTTCGGGGCGGCCGCCCGGGAGCCGCACGACCTGGACTTCGTGGTGGTCCCGCAGGACTGGGGCATCGAGGAGCCCCGGACCGGCCGGATGCTGGAGGCGGTGGCGGAGGCGGCCGAACGGGCCGCCGCCGAGGAGGACGGCCTGGTGATCAGTGCCGGGGAGGCGGTCTGCGAGGACATCTGGACGTACGAGCGGGTACCGGGGCGCCGGCTCGTCCTGCCCTGGTCGGCGCCGGGGCTGCCGGGCGGGCAGGTCCAGCTGGACTTCGTCTTCAACGAGCGGCTGCCCGCGCCGCCGGAGCCCGCCGACGTCGCCGGGGTCCGGCTCGTGGCCGCCACCCCCGAACTCTCCCTGGCCTGGAAGCTGGTGTGGCTGGCCACGGACATGTACCCGCACGGGAAGGACCTCTACGACGCGGTGCTGCTCGCCGAGCGGTGCACGGCCCCGTACGAGCTGGTCCACACGGTGTTCCGCGAGTCGGGCGAGTGGTTCCCGCCGAAGTCGCCCCGGGACACGCCCCTGACCCTCGACGCGTTCGCGGAGGCCGGGTCGGCCGACTGGGAGCTGTTCCAGCGGGAGTACCCCGGGGTGGGCGGCTCCGCCGGGTCCTACGCCCGGCGCCTGATCACGGCGCTGGGGCCGACCTTCGACCGGCGGGGGTGAGGGCCGGGTCAGGCCATCCAGAAGAAGACGGCCGTCATCCGCTTGTCCTCCAGGGTCGTGCCCCAGTAACCGGTCGCGCTGTGGATCAGGTTGGCGGAGTAGAGCAGGAGGCGGTTGTAGCGGTGGGGGACGCGGACGTCCTCGGTGAAGGAGTCCTCGGGGACGAAGCGGGTGCCCAGGGCGTCGACCAGGTTGTTGTGCGGGGCGAGGACCTGGTTGCCGCCGAGGACGCCGCCCGGGAGGCTCTGGCGGTAGAAGCTGGTGCCGCAGTCCTTGGGGGTGCCGGGGCTGAGGTAGAGCACGGCGGCGTAGCGGCACAGGGTGCGGGAGTCGGTGTGCGGACGGGGCTCGCACTCGTCCTTGCCGACGACCTGGACGCAGTTGTGGTTGAAGGTGCCCGCGCCCTCCGGGTTCTCCGGCCAGATCCGCTTCGCCCCGGTGGCCTGCCGCACCAGCCGCTCCACGCGGGCGAGTTCGGCCGGCTCCAGCCCGGGCATGGCCCGCAGCCCGGGCCAGGGTTCGGGCTTGTGCGGGGCGCCCTGGACCCAGTCCTCCTTGGCCAGGCAGCGCGCGCGTACGGCGTCCACGTCGGGCAGTACGTCGTCCAGTACCCAGTAGTCGCGGCCGCGGGTCGGCTTGCGGTACGGGAGCACCGGGAGACCGCGGGAGACCGGGGGCTGTGGGGGGCGAAAGGCCATGGCGGGAACGGTAGTTCGGGGGTGCGGGGCGCTCGCCAAAGCGGCGGCCAAGACTCCGGCAAGAGATGGTCTCGGGGCTGATGGTCCCGGGGCTCCGGCGGATCCCTCACGCGGGCTCCACGCGCACCGCGCACACCTTGAACTCCGGCATCCGGGAGACGGGGTCCAGGGCGGGGTTGGTGAGGGTGTTGGCACGGCCCTCCCCCGGCCAGTGGAACGGCATGAACACGGTGTCGGCCCGGATGGTGTCGGTGACCCGCGCCGGGGCCACCGCCCGGCCCCGGCGGGAGGTCACCGCCAGCGGGGCGCCGTCGCTCACGCCGAGGCGGGCGGCGAGGCGCGGGTGGAGTTCCACGAAGGGGCCGGGGGCGGCGGCGTTGAGCTCGGGCACGCGGCGGGTCTGGGCACCGGACTGGTACTGGGAGACGACCCGGCCGGTGGTGAGCAGCAGCGGGTACTCGGCGTCGGGGACCTCGGCGGCTTCGCGGTGGGCGACGGGAACGAAGCGGGCCCGGCCGTCGTCGGTGGCGAACCGGTCCAGGAAGAGCCGGGGCTCGCCCGGGGACCCCTCGGGGCAGGGCCAGAAGACGCCCTGTTCGGCTTCGACGCGGGCGTAGGTGATGCCGGAGTAGTCGGCGGGACCGCCCGCGGAAGCGCGGCGGAGTTCCTCGAAGACCTCCTCCGCGTCGGTGGGGAAGCCCTTCTCCACGCCGAGGCGGGCGGCGAGGCCGTGCAGGACCTCCAGGTCGGTGCGGACCCCGGGCGGCGGGGTGAGGGCGCGGCGGCGGAGCAGGACCCGGCCTTCGAGGCTGGTGGTGGTGCCGGTCTCCTCCGCCCACTGGGTGACGGGCAGGACCACGTCGGCGAGCGCGGCGGTCTCGGAGAGGACCACGTCGGCGACGGCGAGGAAGTCCAGGGCCCGGACGCGGTCCTCGATGTGGGCCGCGCGGGGTGCGGAGACCACCGGGTTGGAGCCCATCAGGAGCAGGGCGCGGACGTCGGTGCCCAGGGCGTCGAGGAGTTCGTAGGCGCTGCGGCCGGGGCCGGGCAGGCTCTCGGGGTCGACTCCCCAGACCCCCGCGACGTGCGCGCGGGCCGCCGGGTCGGTGAGTTTGCGGTAGCCGGGGAGCTGGTCGGCCTTCTGGCCGTGCTCGCGGCCGCCCTGGCCGTTGCCCTGGCCGGTGAGGCAGCCGTAGCCGGAGAGGGGGCGGCCGGCGCGGCCGGTGGCGAGGCAGAGGTTGATCCAGGCTCCGACGGTGTCGGTGCCCTTCGACTGCTGTTCCGGGCCCCGGGCGGTGAGGACCATGGCGGAGTCGGGGGCGCAGAACAGGCCGACGGCCTCGCGGAGTCGCGGCACCGGCACGCCGGTGATCCGTTCGACCAGCTCGGGCCAGTGCGCCATCGCGGAGGCCCTCGCCTCCTCCCAGCCGGTGGTGCGGGCGGCGATGAACTCCTCGTCGGTGCTGCCCTCGGCGACCACCAGGTGCAGCAGTCCGAGGGCGAGCGCGAGGTCCGTGCCGGGGCGGGGGGCGAGGTGCAGGTCGGCCTGCTCGGCGGTGCGCGTGCGGCGCGGGTCCACGACGATGAGGGTGCCGCCGTTCGCCTTGAGTTCGGTGAGGTAGCGCAGGGCGGGGGGCATGGTCTCGGCCAGGTTGGAGCCGACGAGGATCACGCAGCCGGTGCGCGGCAGGTCCTCCAGCGGGAAGGGCAGCCCGCGGTCGAGTCCGAAGGCCCGCTGGTGCGCGGCGGCGGCCGAGGACATGCAGAATCGGCCGTTGTAGTCGATCTGGGAGGTGCGCAGGGCGACGCGGGCGAACTTGCCGAGCGCGTAGGCCTTCTCGTTGGTGAGTCCGCCGCCGCCGAAGACGCCGACCGTGTCGGGGCCGTGGACGCGGGCCGTGCGGCCGAGGCCCGCGGCGACGGCGTCGAGGGCCTCCTCCCAGGTGGCCGGGGCGAGCCGTCCGTCGCGGTCGCGCACCAGCGGCTCGGTCAGGCGGACCCGGGAGGACAGCACGGCGGGGGCGGTGAGGCCCTTTCCGCACAGCGCGCCCCGGTTGACGGGGAAGTCGGCCCGCTCCTCCACCGTCACCGTGGCGCCGTCCGGGGTGGGGCGCAGCAGCATGCCGCACTGCAGGGCGCAGTAGGGGCAGTGCGTGGCGGTGGCGGCGGGCGCGGCGTCCGGATCGGTCGTGCGGCACCGCGTCGGCCAGGGCTGTTACGCGG
>NZ_JBHWBP010000023.1:0-44053 GCF_042735575.1 Streptomyces sp. NPDC059564
ATGAGCTGTGCGTCGCCGCTGGCCATACCGGTGATGGCCTGGTCCTTGGCGCCGAAGTTGGCCGCGCCGCCGAAGCCCGGGAGGGCCTCCCAGCCCGTCCACTGGCCGTTGCTGAAACGGGCCGTGTGGTAGAGGTTGCCGTCGTTGCCGGTGGCGAGGGTCTGCGTCGAGCCGTCGGGGGTCGCGGCGATCGACTCCTGCGAGGCGTTGAAGAAGGGCGCGCTGCCGAAGCCGTTCAGCGCCTGGAACGAGCTCCAGCTCCCGTCGGCGACCCGGGTGGCGTGGTAGATGTCGCCGGCCTTGCTGACCGGTGCCGGCGGGGTGGTGTCGCCGGGGTACGGGTCCGAGTGGTCCGAGCCCAGGTTGGCGGCCGCGCCGCAGCTGCCCCAGGCGCCGGCGCCCTGGCCGGCCAGGATCTTCTCGGCGATCAGGATCTGCTGCTTCTTGGTGGCCTGGTGGGGGTAGGCGGCGTAGGCCCGCCCGCCGAAGGAGTCCCAGGTGCTCTTGAGTATCTGGAGACCGCCGTAGTAGCCGTTGCCGGTGTTGATGCTCCAGTTGTCGGTGCTCTCGCAGTGGGCGACCCGGTCCCAGGTGGAGACCGAGGCGGCCTGCGCGGAGCCGGCTCCGATCGTCGACAGGGCGACGGCGGCGAGCGCGGTGGCGGTGATGGCGGCGAGGCGGGGGCGGCGGGCGGCGCTACGGGACATCGCGAGGGTCTCTCTCTGCTACGGCTGCTGGCGGGAAGGGCGGAAGGGCGGCGCGGCGGGGGCCGGCCCACCGGGCGGGTGGGCCGGCCCCGGGGACTCAGTTGCGGGTGGCGAGCATCTGGGCGCTGCCGTCGGGGAGGCCGGCGATGGCGACCTTCTGGGCGCCCATGCCGGTGGCCCACCAGCCCTGCCAGGAGCCGCTGGCGTAGCGGGCGGCGTGGTAGGTCTTGCCGTCGTTGCCGACGGCGATCATCTGGGTGTCGCCGTTGGGCATTCCGGTGATGGCGAGGCTGGTGGCGGCGAAGTTGGGGGCGCCGCCGTAGCCGTCGACCTTGGCCCAGCCCTGGTAGGTGCCGTCGGCGTTGCGGATGTTGTGGTAGACGAAGCCGTCGTTGCCGGTGGCGAGGAGCTGGGTGCTGCCGTTGGGGAGGGCGGCGATGGCGATGTTGCCGGCCTGGAAGGTGGCGGCGGTGCCGAGGCCCGCGACGGCGTTCCAGCTGGACCAGGTGCCGTCGGTGGCGCGGATGGCGTGGTAGATGTTGCCGTCGTTGCCGACGATGAGGGTCTGCATGGTGCCGTCGGCGAGGCCGGCGGTGGCGATCTTCTTGGCCTGCCAGGTGCCGACGGGGGTCCAGCCCTGCCAGGAGCCGTTCTTGAAGCGGGCGTTGTGGTAGATCTTGCTGTCGTTGCCGATGGCCATGAGCTGTGCGTCGCCGCTGGCCATACCGGTGATGGCCTGGTCCTTGGCGCCGAAGTTGGCCGCGCCGCCGAAGCCCGGGAGGGCCTCCCAGCCGGTCCAGGAACGGTCCGAGAAGCGGGCGGTGTGGTAGAGGTTGCCGTCGTTGCCGGTGGCGAGGGTCTGGGTCGAGCCGTCGGGGGTCGCGGCGATCGACTCCTGCGAGGCGTTGAAGAAGGCGGCGCCGCCGAAGCCGTTCAGCGGGGCGAAGCCCTCCCAGTTGCCGTCGGCCAGACGCGTGGCGTGGAAGATGTCACCGGCCTTGCTGACCGGAGCCGTGGGCGTCTCCGACAGACCGGACGGGCCGACGAAGGCCAGGGCCCGGCCGGCGCCCACCGGGCTGGAGTTGGTCTTCCAGTTGAACCAGCTGCGGAAGCGCACGCCGCCGCTCTCGTTGCCGCCGACGGTCTGGATGCTGTCCCCGTCGACCGCGACGACGATGTTGACGTGGTCGGCGTCCCCGTCGTTGAGGCTGCCGTCCTTGTCGTAGAGGACCGCGTCGCCGACCTGCGGGCTGCCGTGCAGCGTCCCCTTGTTCTTGCCGTACTGGTAGATGCTGACGGCCGCCGGGGTGATGCCGGAGACGTTCGCGCCGGCCTTGTTCCACACCCACTCGGTGAACTCGGCGCACCAGGCGCCGGGGTACTGGCAGTTGTAGTCGCCGCAGGTGCCGCCGACCTCGCCCCGGGCGATCGAGGCGACGGTCTGGGACTCGGCCTGGGCCGAGACCGCCGGCAGGGCGACGGCCAGCATCGGCGCGGCGACGAAGGTGGTGAGGGCGATGGTGAGCATGCGGGAGGAGCGACGCGTGGTCATGGTGGTGTCTCCAAGAGGACATGGCGGCCCGAGGCGTCAGGGCCGGGGAAGTGGGTTCAGACGGTGTTGCGAAGTCGAGTGGGCGGCGGCGCCTTCGTCCGGAGCCCCGGGTGGGGGAGGACGGCGCGGCGGCCTGGTCGCCGGTGGAGCGACAGCTGCCCTGCAGGAACAGCGGTCGGAAGGCCGGGCGGGTGGAGCGGGTGGAGCGGACGGCCCGGGGGCCGTGCGGGTGGATCAGCTGGACATCAGGGGGCCGGGGCGGCAGTAGCCGCGGGCCGCGCCCGTCCTGAGGACGAGGGAGAGCAGGCCGTACGCCTTCTCCTCGGCGGCGGCGTTGTTCTCCGCCCGGACGAACAGGGCGACGTGCATGCCCTGCGGCTGTGGACGGACCCGGACGTGTTCGAGTGCGTGCTGCGGGCCGGCGTGGGCCCACAGGGCGTCCTGGAGGAGGCTCGCCCCGCTCTCGGTCCCCGGTGCGCCGGTGTTGCTGCGCAGGGGCATCCGGACGAGGAGCATGTGGTCAGTCCCACCCGATGACATCGCCGGCGGCGGCGCAGGTGCCGTGCGTTCTGGTGGATTTCGACATGACTGTGCCCCCCGGGCTTTCGACGAGTCTCTGGTGGTGGTGACCGGAGGAGCTTCGGGTTTTTCTTTTCCCGCCGCCCTTCCGGTGAGCACCATCCTGCTAGGCCGGGAAGGCCCGGGGAAGGCTTCAGGACCGGCACCAAGGGGCCTGACAGCTTGGTGCCAGCGGGGGTCGCGGAAGGGCCGTCGAGGGGGGTGCCGCAGGGTTGCCGAGGGGCTGCCGAGGGGCTGCCGAGGGGCCGTCGAGGCGCCGTCGAGGAGCTGTCGTGGAGCCGTCGAGCCGTGCTCAGGGCCGTGAATAACGCTCCCGCAGGCGGTACTTGAGCACCTTGCGCAGGGCGTCGTTGCGGGGCAGCGCCTCCACGAGCTCCAGCTGCTCGGGAAGCTTGTGCGGCGACAGCCCCTGGGAGCGCAGGTACGCGGTCACCCGGGCCAGGGTCAGCGGGGCCGCGCCCGCCGGCTGCTCGACCACGGCGCAGACGCGCTCGCCGCGCTCGGGGTCGGGCAGGCCGATGACGGCGACGTCGCCGACGGCCGGGAGCTGGTGGAGGAGGTCCTCGATCTCCTTCGCCGAGATGTTCTCCCCCTTGCGGATGATCACGTCCTTGCTGCGGCCCGTGAGGACGAGGTGGCCGGACGGGGTGAGGTGGCCGAGGTCGCCGGTGATCAGGTAGCCGTCGGCGTCGAAGGCCTCCGCGGCGGTGTCCGCGCGGTTCAGGTAGCCCCGGCAGACGGCCTCGCCGCGCAGCCGCACCTCGCCGTCCGTGCCGGCGGGCAGCGGGGCGCCGTCCGGGGTGGTGATGCGGATGGACATGCCCCGCGGGGGGCGGCCCTCGGTGGTGGCGAGGTTCTCCGGGGTGTCGTCGGGGGAGCCCATGGTGATCATGGGGACCTCGGTCATGCCGTAGCCGTGGGTGAGCTGGCAGCCCAGCTCGCGGACCACCGCGTGGTACAGCTCCGGGGGCTTGGGGGCGCCGCCGCCCGCCAGCAGGCGCAGGCTCGGGATGAGCCGCGTACCGGGGTCCTTGCGCTGCTCGGCGAGGAACATCGAGTAGAAGGCGGTGGAGCCGCCCGCGACGGTGACCCCGTGGCGGCGGTACCCGGCCAGGGCGTCCGGCAGCGCGAACTTCTCGAAGAGCACCGCGGGGAACCCGTACAGGAGCAGCATCACCAGGTAGTCGGGGCCGCCTATGTGCGCGTACGGGAACGCCATCGAGCCGGTGTCGGCGGGGGTCAGCTTCAGGGCGTGGGCGAGGCAGGAGCCGCCCGCGATCAGCGAGCGGTCGGTGTGCAGGACGCCCTTGGGGTCGGAGGTGGTGCCGGAGGTCCAGTAGATCCAGCGCACGGAGGTCCCGTCGGCGGGCGGCGGGGGCAGGACGGCCGGGTCGCCGTCGGGGAGGTCCCCGTACGCCTCGAAGACCCCGCGCGCGCCGAGCCGGGCGGCCATCGCGGTGTGGTCGAAGCCGCGCCAGACGCCGGGGACGGCGAAGAACTCCGCCTTGGCCTCGCGCAGCGCGAAGCCGGTCTCGCGGTCGCGGTAGAAGGGGATCACGGGCGACTGGACGGCGCCGAGGCGGGCGAGGGCGAGCGAGAGCAGCACCGTCTCGATGCGGGTCGGCAGCTGCCAGGCGACGACCGTGCCGGGGCGCACGCCCATGCCGTACAGGCCCGCGGCGGCGCGTTCGGCGCGCTCGCGCAGTCCGGCGAAGGTCAGGGTGCGGTCGTCGGCCGGGTCCTCGGCGGCCTCGACGAGGACGGGTGCGTCCGGGGTGAGGGCGGCCCGGCGGGCGACCAGCTCCCACAGGGTGGCGGAGCGGCTCAGTTCGGTGGCCGCTGTTCCGGCGGCGGTGGCGGCCGCGTCCGTCTCGGTGTCCGTCATCCCGGACCTCCCCTGGGCAAGGTAACCGACAGTTCTGACGGTGAGTCAGATCAAGCGCAGAGCGTAGGGCTCGGACGCTTGTCGGTCCAGGGGTGGCGGAGCTAGCTTGTTTCTGACGATCCATCAGATTGGGATTGGGGAGACTGACCATGGATGCGGAACTGCCTCGGATCATCAGCGTCGACGACCACGTGATCGAACCGGCCCACCTGTTCGACGTGTGGCTGCCGGCCAAGTACCGGGACCGCGGCCCCAAGGCCCTCACCGCGGGCATCGGCGAACTCGTCTACACCGGCGGCAAGTACGTCATCTCCATGGACCCCGACGGCCCGCCGACCGACTGGTGGATCTACGAGGACCTCAAGTTCCCGTACAAGCGCAACATCGCCGCCGTCGGCTTCGACCGTGACGACATGACCCTGGAGGGCATCACCCGCGAGGAGATGCGCCGCGGCTGCTGGGACCCCAAGGCACGCCTCGCCGACATGGACCTCAACCACGTCGAGGCCTCCCTGTGCTTCCCGACCTTCCCTCGCTTCTGCGGGCAGACCTTCGCGGAGGCCCACGACAAGGAGGTGGCCCTGGCCTGCGTGCGCGCGTACAACGACTGGATGGTCGAGGAGTGGTGCGGCGACAGCGGCGGCCGCCTCATCCCGCTGTGCATCATCCCGCTGTGGGACATCGACCTCGCCGTCGCCGAGATCCGCCGCAACGCCGCCCGCGGGGTGCGCGCGGTGACCTTCTCCGAGATCCCGACGTACCTGGGGCTGCCGTCGATCCACTCCGGCTACTGGGACCCGTTCTTCGCCGTCTGCCAGGAGACCGGCACGGTCGTCAACATGCACATCGGGTCCAGCTCCCAGATGCCCGCCGCGTCCCCCGACGCCCCGCCCGCCGTCCAGGCCTCGCTGAGCTTCAACAACGCGATGGCCTCGATGATGGACTTCCTCTTCAGCGGCGTCCTGGTGAAGTTCCCGACGCTCACGCTCGCCTACAGCGAGGGCCAGATGGGCTGGATCCCGTACGCCCTGGAACGCGCCGACGACGTGTGGCGCGAGCACCGCGCCTGGGGCGGGGTCCGCGACCTGATCCCCGAGCCGCCGTCCACGTACTACTACCGGCAGATCTACTGCTGCTTCTTCCGCGACAAGCACGGCATCGCCTCGCTGGACGTCGTCGGCCGCGACAACGCCACCTTCGAGACCGACTACCCGCACGTGGACTCGACCTTCCCGCACACCAAGGAGGTCGCCCTCGACCACGTGAAGGGCCTGGACGCGGAGACCGTCCACAAGCTGATGCGCGGCAACGCCATCCGGATGCTCGGCCTGGACCTCGTCTGATGGACCTGACCTACACCGAGGAGGAAGAGGAGTTCCGGGCCCGCCTGCGCGAATGGCTCGGCAAGACCCTGCCCGAGCTGCCCGCCAAGCCCTCCCCGGACGACTGGCCCGGGCGGCGTGCGTACGACCTCGGCTGGCAGCGCAGGCTGTACGACGCCGGGTACGCGGGCCTGCACTGGCCGGTGGACGCGGGCGGGCGCGGCGCCACGCCGACGCAGCACCTGATCTTCCTGGAGGAGACCGAGCGCGCGGGAGCCCCGTACGTGGGCGCGAACTTCGTCGGCCTGCTGCACGCCGGCCCCACCATCGCCGCCGAGGGCACCGCAGAGCAGCGCGCCCGCTGGCTGCCGCCCGTGCTGCGCGGGGACGAGGTGTGGTGCCAGGGCTTCAGCGAGCCCGACGCGGGCTCCGACCTGGCCTCCCTGCGCACGCGGGCGGTGCGCGACGGGGACGCGTACGTGGTCAGCGGCTCGAAGATCTGGACCTCGCACGCGGAGGTCGCCGACTGGTGCGAGCTGCTCGTACGCACCGGTCCCGCCGCCCCCAAGCACCGGGGGATCTCCTGGCTGGCCATGCCGATGGACGCGCCGGGGGTCACCGTACGGCCGCTGCGCACGCTCGCCGGATCGGCCGAGTTCGCGGAGGTGTTCCTCGACGAGGTGCGGATCCCGGTCGCGAACCGGGTCGGGGCGGAGAACGACGGCTGGCGGGTCACGATGGTGACCCTGTCCTTCGAGCGGGGCACCGCCTTCGTCGGCGAGGTCGTCGCCTGCCGCCGGACGCTCGCGGGACTGGCCCGGGCCGCGAAGGCCAACGGGCGCTGGGACGATCCCGTCCTACGTCACACCCTCGGTCGGCTCTACGGGGAGTTCGGGGCCCTGTGGAGGCTGACGCAGTGGAACGTGAGCGAGTCACAGCGCTCGGACGGCGTCCCGGGCGCGGGCGGCAGCGTCTTCAAGCTGGCGTACTCGCACGCGCGGCAGGAGCTGTACGACGCGGCGGCCGAGGTGCTCGGCGCGGGCTCCCTCGCCCTGGAGGAGGAGTGGGTCCTGGACCGGCTCTCGTCCCTCTCGTACACGATCGCGGCGGGCACCTCGCAGATCCAGCGGAACATCGTCGCCGAGCGGATCCTCGGCCTCCCGAAGGGGCGGTGACGCCATGGACTTCCAGCCGACCGAGGAACAGCGGGACCTGCGGGCGGGCGTCCGGGACCTGCTCGCCGGGCGGTACGGCCGCGAGGCCCTGAGGGCGTCGGTGGACGGCGGGGGAACCCTGGACCGGGCCCTGTGGCGGGAGCTGGGCGCGGCGGGCTTCTTCGCGCTGCGCCTGCCGGAGGCGGAGGGCGGGGTCGGGCTGGGCCTGCCCGAGGCGGTCCTCGTCTTCGAGGAGGCCGGGCGGGCGCTGCTGCCGGGGCCGCTGGTGGCCACCCATCTGGCCGCCGGGGTGGTCCCGGGGGCGGCGGAGGGGACCGCCGTGGTCACCGCCTTCGACCTGGAGGGGCCGCTGGTCACGCACCTGGGGGAGGCCGACGCGGTGCTCGGGGGCGGGGGCGGGGCCGTTCCGGCGGGGGAGCCGGTGCGTTCCGTGGACCCGCTGACGCCGCTGTGGCGGGCCGGCGGGCACGCAGGGGATCTCGGCACCTACCGGGAGGAGGGGGCGCTGCTGACGGCGGCCCTCCAGGCGGGGAGCGCGCTGCGGACGGTGGAGCTGGCGGTGCGGTACGCGGGGGAGCGCGAGCAGTTCGGGCAGCCGATCGGGGCGTTCCAGGCGGTCAAGCACCTGTGCGCGCGGATGCTGGTGCGGGCCGAGCTGGCCCGTACGGCCGTCTACGCGGCGGCCGTCACGGGGGACGGCGCCGAGATCGCGGCGGCCAAGCTGCTCGCCGACGAGGCGGCGGTGCGCGGCGCGCGGGACTGCCTCCAGGTGTACGGCGGGATGGGCTTCACCTGGGAGGCGGACGTGCACCTGCACCTGAAGCGGGCGTGGGTCCGGGCGGAGCAGTGGCGCACGGCGGCCGGGGCGCGGGAACTGCTGGCGGAGCGGCTGCTGGAGGAGGCGGCGCCGTAGCAGGCTGTGACGGCGGCGGGGCACGGGGCGCGGGGCCGGGGCACGGGAGGGGCGACGCGGGACGCATGTCCGATTACGGAGAGTTGATATCGGTTTGTGTCCTTCGCCTGCCCCGATGCGGGCCGGAGGCAGGGGTGTGCTCCGGTACGCTCCCACGAATGCGAGCGGTTGAGCGGCGTGAGCGTCGCACAGTATGCACCACGCCTACTCCTTCGCGCTGGAATATGCCCGAAGCGCTTGTTGTGGTGACTGTATGTCAACCATGCTGCTCGGCAAGGGGATCACGGTCGGTGATCCCATCCTGTCGCGAGGCGAAGTGTCCGCCGGTTCGGATGGTGTGAGCGGTGCAGGTGCTTCAGGTACAGCTGGAGGTAGGACCGGACCCCGCCGAGGTCGGCCGGGCCCGCCGGTGGGCCCGGTCCAGGCTGGCGGGGTCCGGGATAGGGGATGACGAGCCGCTCGCCGAGACCCTCATCCTGCTGATCTCCGAGCTGGTCACGAACGCGGTCGTGCACACGGGCTGTCCGGCCGTGCTGCGGATGCTGCTCGGGGGGCCGGGAGTGCGGGTCGAGGTCGCCGACGCGAGCTGCCGCGCGCCGTCCCGCCGGCAGGCCGCCGGTGACGACACCGGCGGGCGCGGGCTGGAGCTGGTGGACGGGCTCGCGGACCGGTGGGGCTGGCAGCGCGAGGGCGCGGGCAAACGCATCTGGTGCGAGATCGACCGCGCGGAGCCGTCGGGCGCGACGCGCCCGGACGAAAACTTTGCTCCGTGCCGGGAACCGCGCGTGTACCTCTAACGAGGTGTTGACGGTTCGTCACGTGTTGATCACCCTGGTGGTGAACGATTCGTCGCGAGGGGACGCCAAGGGTCCTGCCTTGACGAGTGCGGGTCGTGGGGTGGCGGCTGCCGTGCCGCGCTCGGGGCGCGCACGACCGCACGCCGCCACCCGCAGGTCACCTCTTCTTGACGCGCCGCTCGCACGGCTCGGCCCTGGCGGGCCTCCCCGGCTTCGCGGCGCTGCGCCGGACTCCGTCCGTCGGCGCCCGGGCGGGGTCTGTGGGACGGGCCGCGCTAGTCCCCGCCCATCGAGGCGCGCCACTGCCCCCGGGACAGATGTACGACTCCGTCCGGCGTGACGCGTGCCTCGGCCCCGTGGACCGGCAGGCCGCCCTCGGCGTTGAGCCGGGTCCGGATCCGCTCGACGGCATCCCAGAGCCTGCGGGGACCGCCCTGGTGCACCGTCGGCGGGTCGACCCATTCCCCGGTGGCCCGAGCCCAGGAACCGTCGGCGTGGACGAGCAGGGCCGTGCGCCGTCTGCCGTGGGCGCTGTAGTGGGACTGCACGGCTGTACGAAGTGGGCGTCGTACCGGGTCTGCTCCAGACGCCCGAGTACGCTTCCGTGCTCGCCGAGAGCGCCGTCAGGCGGGGGGCGATCACGGACGACCAGGCGAACGAGCGGGTCACGCTCGTCGCGGAGCGGCAGGCCGTGCTCGTCCGGTCGTCCCGGCCGTTGATCTTCGTGGTGCTGGACGAGAGCTGCATCCGTCGGCCCATCGGTGGACCCGCCGTCATGGACGCGCAGTTCGCGCGGCTGGTCGAGTTCGCCGAGCTGCCGAACACGGTGCTCCAGGTCGCTCCGTTCGACATGGGGGTTCGGCGGCCGTTCGACCTGCCGGTGACGGTGCTGACGCTGCCGGACCGCTCGCTCATGTCGTACGCGGAGTCCGCGCAACGAGGCCACCTGGAGCGGGAAAGCACTGCCGTGCTCCCCATACTGACGACCTACCATCAGCTACAGGCGGAAGCGCACTCACAGTCGGCATCTGTCGCCATGATCAACCAGCTGCGAAAGGGCACCCCGTGACGACCGAAACCCCCTGCTGGTTCACGTCCTCATACAGCAACAACGGCGGTCAGTGCATCGAGGTCGCCGCCAACCTCGTCGTCTCGCGCGGCGTGGTCCCTGTCCGCGACTCCAAGGACCCGAGTGGTCCGGTCCTGCATTTCCCGGCTGGTGCGTTCGCCGCGTTCGTGGCGGGCGTCAAGGGCGGGGAGATCGGTACCGCCTGACCGCTGGGGGAGGGCCCTGGCGGCGGATGTGCAACCGTGGGGTTGCGTCATGAGCGGGGACGTGCAACTCTGGAGTTGCATTGATGGTGTCCACGAAGGAGGCTCGTCATGGTTCAGGACCGGATCGAACGCGAAACCCTGATCGAAGCGCCCCTGGAGCGGGTCTGGTCGCTGGTGACCGAGCCCGGTTTCTGGGTGGCCGAACCGGAGCGCGTCGCCGGGACCGTCGCCCAGGAGGGCGAGTCCGTGGTCGCGAAGAACGCCGAGTACGGGGACTTCCCGGTGCGCGTGGAGAAGGTCGAGCCGCCGACGTACGTCGCGTACCGCTGGGCCAGCGCCTACCCCGGCCAGGAACTGAGCGGGGACAACACCACCCTCGTGGAGTTCACGCTGACGCAGGAGGGTGACAAGACCCGGCTGCGCGTCGTCGAGAGCGGCTTCGCGGGGATCGCCGGGTCCGAGGAACTGCGCGGCAAGGCGCTGGAGGACAACACCGGCGGCTGGCCGCAGGTGCTGGACGCCTTCAAGAAGCGGGTCGAGGAGTCCTCCGCGTGACGGACGCACACCCCGGCGCGGACGGCGCGGCCGAGGCGGTCGACGCCGTCCTCGCCGCGCTGGCCGACCCCACGCGGCGCCTGTTGCTCGACCTCCTCGCCGCGCGGGGCGAGGCCACCGCGACCACGCTGGCCGAGGGCGTCCCCGTCTCGAGGCAGGCGGTGGTCAAGCACCTCGCCGTGCTGGAGGCCGCCGGGCTGGTGACCGGGGGGCGGGTGGGGCGCGAGGTGCGGTACGAGGTCCGGCCGGCCGCACTGGGGGCGACCGCACGCTGGATGGCCGCCCTGGCCACCGACTGGGACCGCCGCCTGGCCCGCATCAAGCGGATCGCCGAGACGGCGGAGGCGGCGGAACGGGACGCCCCGTAGGGCATCGGCCTAGCGCGGGGCGGGCCAGGGGACGTCGGTTTCGGCCGGCTCGCCGTAGGTCACGCCGTCGACGCCCCAGCCGTACAGTTCGCGGACCTGGCCCATGAACCAGTCCGCACC
The DNA here is from genome assembly GCF_042735575.1 of Streptomyces sp. NPDC059564. Taxonomy (NCBI): domain Bacteria; kingdom Bacillati; phylum Actinomycetota; class Actinomycetes; order Kitasatosporales; family Streptomycetaceae; genus Streptomyces; species Streptomyces sp. NPDC059564. The sequence goes on from NZ_JBHWBP010000023.1 coordinate 11,249, forward strand.
GGCCCGGGCCGTTTCGAGCCCGCGCTCGGGATCCGCCCACAGCTCCCGGACGCGGTCCTGGACCCGGTCGTCCAGTTCCCAGCCGTCCAGCCGGATCCGCCCGGCCTCGTCCAGGGCCAGTGGGGTGCGGCCCTCCAGCTGGTCCCACAGGTCCACCGCCTGCTCGGCCGTGCTGCGGAATCCGTGCTCGCCCAGGGCGGTGCGGAGGAAGGCGGTGTACAGGGCGATGGAGGGGATCGCGCTGGAGGCCTGGGTGACGGCGGCTCCGGCCACGACCGTGAACGCGCGGCCGTCCTTCTCCTTGAGCGCGGGTGAGGCGTTCAGCTCGTGGGCCGTCCGCTCCAGGTGCTCCTTGGCCGCGCCGATGGTGCCCTGCCGGTACACGGGCGCGGTCACCTCCGACCCGACGTAGGTGAGGGCGGCGGTGGTGAACCCGTCCGCGAGGAGCCGGCGGGCGGCCAGGGCGCGCACCCACAGGGCCCAGTCGTCGCCGCCCATCACCGCGACCGTCGCCCGCGCTTCGTCCTCGGTCCCGGCCTCGATCCGGGCCCGGGTCACCTTCGGGTCCGCCCCGGAGAAGTCCAGCGCCGGTGCCTCGTAGGCGGCGCCGAGCGGCTTGATCACCGAGTGGTGGACCGTGCCCGTGGCGGGGTCGGTGCGGCGGGGTGCGGCGAGGCTGTAGATGAGGTGGTCGACGGGTCCGTAGTGCTGTTCCAGCAGGTCCAGGACGTGCGTCTTGGCATCCGTGGAGAAGGCGTCCGTGTTCACGAACCGGATGTCGTGGCCGTCTTCGGCGGCGAGCCTGGCGGCTTCCGCGGTGCGGTACCAGCCCGCGGTCGCGGTGCGGCGGCCGTTGTCGGCGCCCTCGAAGGCGACCCCGATGCCGCGGATGCCGTGCCGGCGCAGTCCGGTCAGGAGGGTGGCGAGCCCGTAGCCGGCGGAGTGGCCGAGGACGAGCGCGACCGGCCTGCGGCCGTCGGTGCGGGCCTCGACGCCCTCCCACATGCGGCGCACGGTCCGCGCGGCCCCTTCGGGGTGGGAGTTGACTATGAGGAAGCCGCGCTGCTTGTGCTCGATCTGGCGAAGGCTCACGTTGCGTCCGTTCCACTTGGTCCGAGGCGGCCGAAGCCCTGTCCCGGACGGCCGCCTTCAAGATCGTATCCACGACCCCCCGCCGACGGCTCATGACGAGTCAACACCCAGAACGCGTACGGTCCTTGTGCCCTTCGGCATTGACACCGGCGCCTTCCTCGTGGGCCGCCGGCCGGGGCCGGCCGAGCGGGGCGATGACGCTCACGGTGGCTCCGCGGGAGCGGAACCAGTGCTCCAAGTCGGGGCCGGCCAGGGGGTGGTGGGTGCCGGCCGGGTCTTCCAGGCGGGCCGGGCCGAAGACCGTTCCCGTCAGGCCCGCCACACGGGTGCGGTCGTCCAGGAGCACGTCGAAGGTGTTCTCCCGCAGCTCCGCGCCGCTGAGGTCCGCCCCGCGCAGGTCGGTGTCCAGCAGCGAGGCCCCCAGGATGCGGGCGCCGCGGAACCGGGCCCCGCGCGCGTCGGCCCCGTAGAGCTCCGCCCGGACCAGGTCGGCCCCGTCCAGGACGGCTCCGCGCAGGTCGGCCCCGTCCAGGTCGGCCCGTACGAAGCAGGCCCCGGTGGCATCGGCGCCGCTGAGGTCGGCCCCGGCGAGGTGGGCGCGGTAGAACTCGGTGCCGACCAGGCGGGCGCCGGCGAGCCGGGTCCCCGCGAACCAGGACTCCGCGAAGTCGGCGCCGTCCAGGACCGCCCCGCCGAGGTCGAGCCCCGCCATGTCGGTGCCGCCCCGCGCCCCGGCGCCCTCCCGGACCCACTCCCACAGCCGGTCGGCGGCCTCCGGGTCGGCGGGCGGCAGCACCCGCCAGGGCAGCACGGCGGGGCGCCGGTGCCAGTACCAGGCGGTGGCCGCCGGATCGGCGCCGATCTCCTCGCCACCGTCCGGCAGGGTCACGGCCCTGAAGCGGGCGTCGAGTTCCGCGAGCTGGGGCCGGAGGCCGTGGGCGCCCTCCAGCGCGTCCCGGGACCGGAGGTCCTCCCGGTACCGCTCGATCCCGTACCACCGCACGGGCGGCCACCCGGCCTCCATCCGGCAGACCAGGTCCGCCCAGGCCCACAGCCGCGGGTCGGTCCCCCCGGGGGCGAGCGGTACGTCCCGCACCACCTCGGGCAGCCCCCGCACGGCGGCCCGGGGGAAGGCCGCCACCCCGGCCTGCGTGGCGGTCACCCGGAAGCCGGCCGTCGCGCTGTTCTCGTCCTGCGGGTCCTCGTACTCCGGGTCGTCGACGCGCGCGAAGGTGGCGCCGCCGCCGGGGGTCAGGACGCGGTGGATCGAGGGGCAGGACCCCCAGTCCAGCAGCACGGTCGTTCCCAGGCCCCGGGCCAGGGCCCGCCCGAGGGCCTCGTCGGTGGGCGGGTCCGGGAGGGCGGGGACGGCGTAGACGCTGAGCACGCAGGCGATGTCGCCCCGGTCGAAGCGGTGGTGGTCGGCCGTGACGGGGGCCTCCCAGTTCCGCCCCTCGACCTCCCCGCGGGGCGCGACGTCGACGCCGCCCTCCCCCACCCCGAAGGCCTCCCCGAGCACCCGTACGAGGTCCTCCGGCGACATCTCCCCGGCGGTCATGAACCCGTACGCCCTGCCGTTCATCGCCACTCCGCCTTCCCCCGCGCTGGGGTGTCGTTTCCCCCTCCTGGGTGATGGTGGGGGCCGCTACTTTCAAAGTAATTTCAAAGTCATGACCACCGAAAACGCGGCCGTGAACTTCTCCGAGCTCGTGAACAAGAACAAGCAGACGCTGGCGCGCCTCAAGGACTCGCCGCGACTGGTGCTGCACCGCAGGGACGGGGAGGATCTGGTCCTCACCACGGCCGCCCGCGCCGAGCAGGACCAGACTGTGGTGTCGGCCGCCACCCGGATGTTGGTGGCCATGGCGAGACGGCAGCCGGGCAGCATGGAACTGCTGCTCGACATACTGCCGGACGCGTTCCCGTGGGTGAGGTTCCTGCCCGAGGCCGATGTGCACGCCTTCGCGGTCGACCTGGTCGACACCATGCGCGCCGCCGACTCCATCGGCAACAGCGCCTCCGTCGCCCAGGTCCTCGTCTCGTGGCAGCACACCGCCGAGGTCTACTCCGACCCCGAACTGCTGGCAGCGCTGACCACGGACCACGACGCGGACTACGGTCCGGTGCCCGACCCGGGGGGCGCATGAGCGCGGGTCGCGGCGACCGCGCGGCACCGCCGGCGCCCGAGGGCCAGTGGGAGGTGCGTTTCGCCGACGCCGCCGCGGCCAAGGGCTGGGAGTGCCTCGCCCGGCAGGCGCGTGAGAACACCTACCGTGCGTGGATCGTCATGCGGACGCAGCCCTGCCCAGCCACCGAGACACCTCGGCACCACCGCCTGAAGGGTCGACTGGCGCACGGAACCCATCGCGGACAGGTCTGCCAGCAGTGGCAGATCGAGGTCACCGGGGGCGGCAGGGTCTGGTACCTCCTCGACTCCGACCACGGCACCTGCTGGATCACTTTTGCCGGTACGGGTCATCCGTGTGCGACGGACGGCTGAGCGGGGGCCGCGTGACACGGGTGCGTGGGGGTGAGGGACAGGTGTTCCACGGGCCGGACGCGCCATTCGGGGCGCAGGCCGTCGCGCAGGACGATGCTGAAGCCGGCGGGCTCGCCGCGGTGGAGGGCGGCGAGGGCCTGGACGCGGCCGCCGCCGTCGGCCCAGTCGAGGGCCCGCGCGACTTCGGCGGGGGTCAGGGCGAAGGGGTGGGTGGTCCGGATCTGGAGGCGGATCAGCCGGACGGCGTGCTCGGGGGTGTCCAGCATGACGCGGTAGAGCAGTTCGGGGGGCCCGTCGTAGGCGTCCTTGTGGCAGACCGCCTCGAACCAGTAGCCGGTCCGGATCGACACCGTGTGGTCCCGGGCCCCGCTCCGCGCGGGTGGCCCGGGGGCGGGTGCGGACGGTCGCGTGATGGGCATGCGTGCACTCCTGCCGTCGCGGCGGGCCGCCGCCCCTTCGAGCCGTGACGAGCGGCGGGACGGGGCGGCGGTTGACTCCCCCAACTGGCGCATGAGCCGGGGGAATTGCGTCGCGCCGGGCCGATCCGGGGCGTCGCGCTTCGACGTTAGCGTTGGCTACGTATCCGTATCAACCGTTTGACGTCTAACGGGTGAGACGGCATATGCCAACCAGTTGTACTCGCAACCTCGCGGGCATGGAACGGCCTCCTGTCCGTGGCGGACAGGAGGCCGGGGGTGTGTCGGAGCGTCAGGCGAGGTCGTCGAACTCGCCGGCGGCTGCTCCGTCGATGAAGGCCCTGAGCTTCGCCCGGGAGGTCCGGATGACCACGCTGGGATCGTCGCTCTCGCGCATCAGGATCTCGCCATCCTGAACCGCGACTTCCAGGCAGTTACCCTCGGCGTCCGTCGACTTCGAGGACTTGCGCCACTGAATTTCCACTGTTTTCACGCCTTCACACTTGTTGCGCCATCTTGCGAATGAAATCGCGAGACCGTTCGGGGTCGTAGGACCTCTCCTCAGTCCGGTCCAGGACGGCCCGGTAGTTGGCGAGCCTCGTTTCGGCATCGAGGAACGCCGGACCGGTGGGAGTGTCCGTCTGCACGGTGTCGAGCTGCGGCACCGGGCCGTGTGCATAGAGTGTCGAACTTCCGGCGTTCGGGAAGCCGCCCACTTCGAACGGGATCACCCGGACGGTGACGTTGTCCCGCTCCGACTGCTTGAGGAGGTAGTCGAGCTGGCTGACGGTGATCTCCCGGCTTCCGAACCTCATGCGAAGTGCCGCTTCGTGGATCAGGAAGGTGAAGGAGGGCGCGTCCGCGCGGTCGATTACGTCGCGCCGCCGCATCCGGTGCGACAGCCTGCGGCGGAGTGCGGGCGGGCGTAGGGCCGGCACGGCCTCCTCGAACACGGCCCGTGCGTAGTCCTCGGTCTGGAGCAGTCCGGGCATGTGCATGATCTGCACGGCGCGAAGCGTGACGGCGTGGTGCTCAAGCTCGGCGAGGTCGAGCGCTCCAGCGGAAAGTTCGTCGCGGTACTCGTCCCACCAGCCGCGTCCGCGTTCGTCGGCGATGGCCGCGAGAGCGTCGACGTAGTCGGCGTCGGGGCAGCCGTAGTGGCTGGACCACGTCCGGACGCGCTCGCTGCTCACGCCGAAGCGGCCGCTCTCGATGCTGCTCATGGTGGTCCGGTCGGTGCTCAGCTGCGCCGCCGCGTCGGTGAGTGAAATCCCGGCCTGCTCGCGGATCTTCCTCAGTTCGGAACCCAAGCGGCGCTGGCGCGCCGTCGGTGCCTTCCTCGGTGGCATCGGCTCCCCTCCTGTCGGGTCACAGTGTGGCCCGAGGTCAGGTACAGGGTCTACCAGTCCCATATTTTAGGTGAAGCGGTCTCAAGCTTGATACGTAGCCGCTACTGTCTTCCTCGCACACCGCGTCGCGAGTCGCCAGTCCGAAGTGCAGCCGCTGGCACACGCCTTGAGGGAGTGTCACCGAGCGGCCGATGCCACGGACGGCAAGCAGCAGCGCGGACCCGAACCGTGTTGGGAGAGGACCGGGATGGAAGAGCGCACCAGCGACCCGACCCCCGCAGAGGGATCGTCCGGGCTCAGCTATCGGATGACCGCGCCGAGTCGGGCGGAGACTCCGGGGATCGCTCGGGACTGGGTGGTGTCCCTGTTGCGCGGGGCCGGTTGGGGGGACGGGCTGCGGGAGCGGGTGCGGCTCTGTACCTCCGAGGTGGTGACCAACGCGCACCGGCACACCGATACGCGGGAGATCACCGTCGAGGTGATGCTGCTGGACGGCCGTGTCACCGTCTACGTCTACGACTGCGCGCCCGAGCGGTGGCCGTCGGGCGGCACCGGGATACCGCTGATGGCCCCCGGCGGGCGCGGGCTCGCGCTGGTCGGCGCGTACGCGGACGAATGGGCGGCGGTGGCCCAGGGGGACTGCGTCAAGGTGGTCTGGTTCAGCCTGCGGTGACCCCGCCCCGCGCGGGGCCGTGAGTACGGGTACTCATGCGGGAAGGGTGGGCGCCGCCTAGGTTCGCGAGGTGCCTACCGACTCGACGACGCCGCCGCCCGCTTCCCGCCGGGGCGGCTGGTGTTGCCTGCTGTTCGCCGCCCTGCCCGTCGTCTGGTTCATCGCCGTCCTGGTCCTGCCCAAGTGGGCGTTCTGGTACCCGGTCTGGGTGGGGGCCGCGATCTGGAACGGCACGGACGGACAAGGCGGCATCAGCCACCTGCTCGGCTGACGGCCGGTCGTACACGGGGTCAGAGGACGGCCACCGGCGCGACCGGGGTGCCCGTGCCGCCGACGAAGGGTTCCGGCATCGCGGAGAGCAGGAAGGCGTGGCGGCCGGCCTCCGCACAGGCTGTGGACAACTCCTCCAGGTTCCAGTTCTGGCCCTGGTGCATGCCCATCTCGACCAGGTCGAGGGCGTGCACCGGGAGCCAGAGGTTCTCGATCTCCGGCGGGAAGATCTCGAAGGTCAGGGTGTCGTTCGCGACCGCCGCGACGTCGCGGGCGTGGAACCACTCCGGGGTGTGCACCGAGAGGCCGGGCGACGGGAAGCCGTAGCCGTGCTTGTCGCCCGCCAGGTAGACCTGGATCTGGCCGGTGCGGACGAGGACGATGTCGCCCGCGCGGACGGTGACCCCGGCGAACTCCTCCGCCTGCGCCAGGTCCTCCGGGGTGACGGCGTGGCCCCCCGGCAGCCGGTCCAGGCCCTTGGCGCGGGCCACGTCGAGCAGCACCCCGCGCGAGACGATCGGGCCGGCCTTCTCGATGCCGCTGAACTCGGCGCGCGCGTGGGCGGTGATCGTAGACGCCGGGCGGCCGTTGTAGATCCGGCCCGAGTGGGAGACGTGGGTCAGCGCGTCCCAGTGGGTGGCCGACTGCAGGCCCATCGTCACGGCGTCGTCGCTGCACGCGACCGTGCCCGGGCCGAAGATCTCCTGGTTGATCTGCACCATCGTGTGCAGCGGGTTGATCCGCCCGGGGATCAGGCCGGCCTGCACCCCGTCCTCCTTCAGGGGCAGCGCGAGCGGTACCCGCCGCCCCGTACGGATCTCCGCGGCGGCCGCCCGGACGACCTCGTCGGTGATCAGGTTCAGGGTGCCGATCTCGTCGTCGGCGCCCCAGCGTCCCCAGTTGTTGACGCGTTTGGCGATCTCGTGGAACTCGGCGGGCAGGCTCATGGCTTCCATCAGCTCCTTGTGGCGGGAAGTGCGGGGCGGAAGGCAACAGGGGCTTGTGCGAAGGGATCTGACTGGTCATAGAATCTAACGGACCGTCAGAAAACGCGGGAAGGGGCCAGACGTGGGGAACTTCTTGGCAGGCAAGGTCGTCGCCGTCACCGGCGCGGGCCGGGGCATCGGGCGGGCCGTGGCACTCGCCGCCGCCGCCGAGGGCGCCCGGGTCGTCGTCAACGACTACGGCGTCGGCATCGAGGGCGGCGAGCCCACCAGCGAGGTCGCCGAAACCGTGGTGAAGGAGATCACCGCCGCCGGAGGGCAGGCCGTGGCCGTCGCCGACGACATCTCCACCATGGCGGGCGGACAGCGCATCGTCGACACCGCCCTCGCCGAGTACGGGCGCATCGACGGGGTCGTGTGCGTCGCGGGCATCCTGCGCGAGCGGATGCTCTTCAACATGTCCGAGGAGGAGTGGGACCCCGTCGTCGCCACCCACCTCAAGGGCACCTTCACCGTCTTCCGGGCCGCGTCCGCCGTCATGCGCAAACAGGGCACCGGCACCCTCATCGGCTTCACCAGCGGCAACCACCAGGGCTCCGTCGCGCAGGCCAACTACAGCGCCGCCAAGGGCGGGATCATCTCCCTCGTCCGCAGCGCCGCCCTCGGCCTCAACAAGTACGGGGTGACGGCCAACGCCGTCGCGCCCGTCGCCCGCACCCGGATGTCCGCCAACGTGCCCATGGAACTCAAGGAGATCGGCGAACCCGAGGTCGTCGCCGCCCTCGTCACCTACCTCCTCAGCGACCGCGCCAAGGACGAGGGCATCACCGGGCAGGTCTACACGATCGCCGGCCCCAAGATCGCCGTCTGGGCGCAGCCGCGCGAACTGCGCGCCGCCTACGCCGCCGACGGCGCCTGGACCCCCGAGAAGATCGCCGACTTCCTGCCCGGGACGGTGGGCACCGACCCGATGCCCATGCTCGCGCAGCTGGAAGCCATGGCCAGGGCGGCGGCCGCCAAGGACCGCCCCAACGCGTAGGGAGCGGCGTGGACTTCAGCTTCGGAGCCGGGGACGAGGAACTGCGCGCCCGGGCCCGCGCATGGCTCACCGGCCACCTCGTGGGCCCGTACGCCGACGCCCGCGGCCTCGGCGGACCCGGCAGCGAGCACGAGGGCGTCGCCGCCCGCCGCGACTGGGAGCGGGAACTCGGCCGCGGCGGCTGGATCGGCCAGGGCTGGGAGGTCCCCGACGGCGCCTACGGGCAGCGGCGGCTCTCCCTCACCGGCCAGGTGGTGTGGGCGGAGGAGTACGCGGCGCTGCGCGCGCCCGGCCGCGTCGGCCACATCGGCGAGAACCTCCTCGCGCCCACCCTCATCGCCTACGGCACCCCCGAGCAGCAGGGCCGCCACCTGCCCGCCATCGCCCGGGGCGAGGAACTGTGGTGCCAGGGCTACAGCGAGCCGGGCGCCGGATCGGACCTCGCCGGGGTGCGCACCACCGCCGTACGCGACCCCGCAGACGGACTGCCGCGCGTCACCGGGCAGAAGATCTGGACCTCCCTCGCGCAGGACGCCGACTGGTGCTTCGTCCTGGCCCGCACCGAACCCGGCTCGCGGCGCCACCACGGCCTGTCCTTCCTCCTCGTACGGATGGACCAGCCGGGCCGCGTCGAGGTCCGCCCGATCCGGCAGATGTCGGGCACGGCCGAGTTCAACGAGGTCTTCTTCGACGGGGCCGTGGCCGACGGGACCGTCGGCGGCGAGGGCAACGGCTGGACCGTCGCCATGGGCCTCCTCGCCCTGGAACGCGGCGTCTCCACCCTCGTCCAGCAGATCGGCTTCGCCGCCGAACTGGAACGGGTCGTCCACGCCTACGCGGCCTCCGGCGCCCCGGACCCCGTCCTGCGCGACCGCCTCGTACGGCAGTGGGCCGAGCTGCGCACCATGCGCTGGAACGCCCTGCGCACCCTGGGCGCGGCGGGGGATCCGGGCGCGCCCAGCGTGGCCAAGCTGCTGTGGGGCGGCTGGCACCGGCGGCTCGGGGAACTGGCGGTGGCCGTCCGCGGGGCGGCGGCCACGGCCGGGCCGGGACCCTGGGCGCACGAGGCACCGTACGAACACGGGCTCGACGAGGAGCAGCGCCTGTTCCTGTTCACCCGGGCCGACACGATCTACGGCGGCTCGGACGAGATCCAGCGGAACATCATCGCCGAGCGCGTGCTCGGCCTGCCTAAGGAGCCCAGGTGAGAGGCGTCGTGTTCGACGGCAAGCAGGCCCAGGTGGTCGACGATCTGGAGATCCGGGATCCCGGGCCGGGGGAGGTGCTGGTCGCGGTCTCGGCGGCCGGACTGTGCCACAGCGACCTCTCGGTGATGGACGGGACGATCCCGTTCCCGCCGCCGGTGGTGCTCGGGCACGAGGGCGCCGGGGTGGTGGAGGCGGTCGGAGCCGGGGTCACGCACGTGACGGCCGGGGACCACGTCTCGCTGTCTACGCTCGCCAACTGCGGGGCGTGCGCCGACTGCGACCGGGGCCGGCCGACGATGTGCCGCAAGGCGATCGGGATGCCGGGGCAGCCGTTCTCGCGCGGCGGGAAGCCGCTGTTCCAGTTCGCCTCCAACTCGGCCTTCGCGGAGCGCACGATCGTCAAGGCCGTCCAGGCGGTGAAGATCCCCGACGACATCCCGCTCACCTCGGCCGCGCTGATCGGATGCGGGGTCCTCACGGGCGTGGGGGCTGTCCTGAACCGGGCGAAGGTGGACCGGGGCGAGTCGGTGGTCGTCATCGGCACCGGCGGGATCGGGCTCAACGTCCTGCAGGGCGCGCGGATCGCGGGGGCCACCACCATCGTGGCGGTGGACGCCAACCCCGCGAAGGAGGCGGTGGCCCGGCAGTTCGGCGCCACGCACTTCATCGATGCCTCGGCCGTGGCGGACACCCCGGCGGCCGTCCGCGAGATCCTGCCGACGGGCGCGGACCACGCCTTCGAGTGCGTGGGCAGCGTCAAACTGATCCGGCAGGCGATCGACCTCCTCGACCGGCACGGGCAGGCCGTCCTGCTGGGCGTGCCGGGCTTCAAGGAGGAGGCGTCGTTCCTCGTCTCGTCCCTGTACCTGGACAAGACGATCATGGGGTGCCGGTACGGGTCCTCGCGTCCGCAGCGCGACATCGCGCTGTACGCCGAGCTCTACCGGCAGGGCCGGCTGCTGCTGGACGAGCTCGTCACGGAGCGGTACCCGGTCGAGGACTTCGCGAAGGCCGTGGACGACGCCCGGCACGGGCGGGTGGCCCGGGGGGTGCTCACGTTCTGACCGTCCCGTGGGGAAACCGGCCCTGACCCGAGGAGGTCGGGGCCGGTCCGCGTCGGGGGCCGGGGCCTCAGTCGGCCAGGCGGCCGAAGCGGCCCTTGTGGAAGAGGAGCGGGTCGCCCTCGCCGGCCGCGCCCATGGCCTCGACGCGGCCCACGACGATGAGGTGGTCCCCGCCGGTGTGGACGGCCTGGATCCGGCAGTCGATCCAGGCGGGCACGTCCTCCAGCTGCGGGGACCCGGTGGCCGGGGCGGGCCGGTGGGAGACCCCCGCGAACTTGTCGGCGCCGCTGACCGCGAACGCCCGGCACAGCTCGCCCTGTTCGGCGCCCAGGATGTTGACGCAGAACACCCCGGCGCGGGCGATCCGGGGCCAGGTGGTCGACGTACGGGCCACCATGAAGGTGACCAGGGGCGGGTCGAGGGAGAGGGAGGCGAAGGACTGGCAGGCGAAGCCGGCCGGGCCCTCGCCGGGATCCCCGGCCGCCGCGTCCCGTGCGGGCGGGGCGGTGATGATCGTGACCCCGCTGGCGAAGTTCCCCAGGACGGCCCGGAATTCGGCGGGGCTGACCGGCGCCCGCTCGTCCTCCCCGACGGCCCGAAGGTCGGGTCGGGGCAGGGCGTCGACGGGGTCGGGCTCCGGCCCCGCGGAGGTGGGGGAGCCGACCGACCTGAGGTATCGGACGACGGTGGCCGCCATCCCTGCGTGTCCCATCACACCCACGATTGAACCTGACGGTGCGTCAGATGGGAAGGGGTGCGGGGCCGGTCCTCGACCGCTTCCGGGGGTCCCCGCCATCCCCGATCCGCCGTACGGGTGAAACGGGCCGTCCCCCACGGCCCGTACGGACCTCCGTGGGCGGCGGCTCGGCATCGTGTCGGGCGGAACGGACCCCGTAACCCCGTACCTCCAGGAGGACACCATGCTCGGCACCGCCTTCCGTACCGGATCGCCCAACTGGCTCGACCTCGGAAGCCCCGACACCGACGCGGCCGCCGCCTTCTACGCCCGGGTCTTCGGCTGGCACTTCGTCTCCGCCGGGCCCGAGGCGGGCGGGTACGGCTTCTTCCAGCTCCAGGGCAAGACGGTCGCCGCGCTCGGCCCGCTCACCGAGGAGGGCGCGCCGTCCGCCTGGATGGTGCACTTCCAGAGCGCCGACGTCCGGGCCACCTCCGAGGCCGTCCGCGCCGGGGGCGGGCGGGTGCGGATGGAGCCCATGGACGTCATGGGGGAGGGCTGGCTGGCGCAGTACACCGACCCGCAGGGCGCGGAGTTCGCCTGCTGGCAGCCCGGCAAGACCGCCGGGCTCGGGCTCGCCTCCGACGTGAACTCCCTGGTGTGGGTGGAGCTGCACGTTCCCGACCCGGTCGCGGCCGTCGCCTTCTACCGCTCCCTCTTCGGGTGGCGGCACGCCGAGATGCAGGCCCCCGGCATGCTGTACCGGGTGCTCAGCATCGCCGACGGCGACCAGCAGGAGGGTTCCTTCGGCGGGGTCGCCCCGCAGGGCGAGGGCGCGGGCGGCGCCTCGACCATCGTGCCGCGCTGGGTGCCCTACTTCAACGTCGCGGACGTCGACGCCACCATCACGGCGATCGAGGGGGGCGGCGGCGAGGTGCTGATGCCGGCGGCGGACGTGCCGCAGGTCGGCCGGATCGCCTGGGCCTCGGACCTGGGCGGGGCGGTGTTCGCGCTGCTGACGCCGGACCCGCAGATGTGACGCGGGGCCGGCCGGGCCGTGGCTAGCGGCCGACGTACTTGGGTGTGCGGCGTTCCACGAAGCTGGCCACGCCCTCGTTCGCGTCGGCGGTGGTCATGTTCAGCTCCTGGGCGGTGGCCTCGGCGGCCAGCGCGGTCGCCCGGTCCCCGTCCAGGGAGGCGTTGACGAGCTGCTTGGTCAGGGCCAGGGCGCGGGTCGGGCCCTGGGCGAGGCGCTCCGCCCAGGCCCGGGCGGCGGCCTCCAGCCCGTCGGCCGGGACCACCTTGTTGACGAGGCCGAGCCGGGCCGCCTCCGCCGCCGGGACGGCGTCCCCGAAGAACATCAGCTCCTTGGCCTTCTGCGGGCCGAGGAGGCGGGGCAGGAGGTACGCGCCGCCGCCGTCGGGGACGAGGCCGCGGCGGACGAACACCTCGATGAAGCGGGCCTCTTCGGCGGCGATGACCAGGTCGCAGGCGAGGGCGAGGTGGGCGCCGATGCCGGCGGCGGTGCCGTTGACGGCGGCGATGACGGGCTTCTCGCAGTCGAGGACCGCGGTGATCAGGCGCTGGGCGCCCAGCCGGATCATGCGGGCCACGTCGCCCGCGACGCGGTCCCCCGCCGGGGTGGAGGGGGAGCCGCGGAGGTCGGCGCCCGCGCAGAAGCCCTTGCCGGTGGCGGTGATCACGACGGCCCGGACCCCGGGGTCGGCGGAGGCCTCGGCGAGCAGCGCGATGACGCGTTCGCGCTGGTCCCAGGTGACGGCGTTCATCGCCTCGGGCCGGTTGAGGATGATCCACGAGACGCCGGCTTCCCGGCGGTGGAGGATCTCGTCGGACATGGGGTCCCTTCGGGAGTGGGGGGTTGGATTCAGCCTCGCCGGCGATTGAGGCGCGGGGGTCCGGGGGCGGAGCCCCCCCGGGAGCGGCGCCGCACCCGTAAACGACCGGCCAGGTCACCGGCAGATGGCCAGGGCGTCCAGGGCCACCGCGCCCTGGCCCCGGGGGAGGACCATCAGGGGGTTGATGTCCAGTTCCGAGAGGACGTCGCCCAGTTCCAGCGCCATCCGCTGGACCCGGAGGACGACCTCCACCAGCGCGTCGACGTCGGCCGGCGGTGCGCCCCTGACGCCCTCCAGGAGGGCGTGGCCGCGCAGTTCGGTCAGCATGTGGCGGGCCTGGTCCTCCCCGAAGGGCGGGACCCGGACCGCCGCGTCGCGCAGCACCTCCACCAGGACACCCCCGAGGCCGACGGTGACGGTGGGGCCGAAGAGGTCGTCCTGGGTGACGCCGACGACCATCTCGACGCCGCGCTCGACCATCTGGCAGACCAGGATGCCGTCCAGCGGGACGTTCTCGTAGCGGGCTATGTCGGTGAGCTCCCGGTACGCGTCGCGGATCTGGCTCGCGGAGGTCAGACCGATCTTGACCAGGCCGAGTTCGGTCTTGTGGGCGAGCTGGGGGCCCGAGGCCTTCATGACCACCGGGTAGCCGACCAGCCCCGCCGCCCGGACGGCGGCGGCCGCGCTGGTGACGAGCTGCTCGCGGGGGACCCGTATCCCGTACGCGCGCAGCAGCTGCTTGGCCGCGTGCTCGCTGAGCTGCTGGCCCGGCCGCATCAGGGCCTGCGCCTTGCGGTACGAGGGGGAGGGGGTGCGGGGGGCCTCGTCGAAGGGGGAGCGGTAGGAGGCGGTGAAGCGGTGGTGGCCGAGGTACGCGCGGACGGCGGTGATGCAGTTGCCGAACGTACGGAACGTGGCCACGCGGGAGGAGCCGAGGAGGGTGGTGCGGTAGGCCTCCTCGGTGCCGACCGGGGAGCCCCAGATCACGCAGATCAGTTTGTCGGTGGCCTCCGCCGCGTCCACCAGGTCCTGGGCGAGCTTGTCGCTCATCGGGGGGAACGGGCCGGTGATCGGGCAGATCAGGACGCCCACCGAGGGATCGGCGAGGATCGCGTCGATGATCTTGCGGCCGCGCCAGTCGCCGACGGGGTGGCCGCCGTTGTCCACGGGGTTGGCGACGTTGAGGTAGTCGGGGATCCACTGGTGGAGTTCCCGCTGCTTGGCCTCCGAGAGGGCGGGGAGGGTCAGGCCCGCCTCCGTGGCCAGGTCGGAGAAGTGGGCGCCGGTGCCGCCGGAGATGGAGTAGACGACCACCCCGTCGGCCAGCGGGGCCCGGGCGCGGGCGAGGAGGGCGGCGGTGTCCTGCAGCTCGTCGAGCCCGTCGACGCGGATCACGCCGAACTGCCGCATCGCGGCGTCCACGACGGTGTCGGCCCCGGTGAGCTTCCCGGTGTGGGAGGCGGCCATCCGGGCGCCGGTCTCGGTGCGGCCGACCTTGACGGCGACGACGGGGACCCCGTTGCGGGCGGCCCGGTCGGCGGCGAGGAGGAACTGACGGCCGTCCTTGAGGCCCTCCACGTAGCAGGCGATGGCCCCGACCTCGGGCTGCTCGGCGAAGTAGGAGATGAAGTCGGAGGTCTCCAGGTCGGCCTCGTTGCCCGTCGGCGCCCAGTGGGAGAGCCGGATCCCCAGCTCCTGGAGGGTGTAGACGGGGCGGCCCTGGTGGCCGGACTGGGTGATGAGGGCGATGGCCGGGCCGTCGAGGTCCTCGCGGAACTCCTCGAAGGCGTTGAGGTTGGTGTTGGGGCCCAGCAGACGCAGCCCCGAGCGTTTCACGGCCGCGGCGAGGCGGGCCTGCGCGGCGGCGCCCGCGTCTCCGGTCTCGGCGAAGCCGGAGGCGAAGGCCACCGCGAACTTCACCTTCGTGTCGGCCAGTTGCTCGATGACGGGGAGCGGGTCCGAGACGAGGAGGACGGCGAGGTCCACCTGTTCGGGCAGCTCGGCGACCGAGGCGTGGCAGGGCAGCCCGAACACGGTGGCGCGGGTGGGGTGCACCGGGTGGAGGCGGGCGCCGACCCGCTCCGCCCAGGCGATGAGCTGCCGCGTGATGCCCGTGTTCGGTCTGCCGTCGGCGTCGGAGGCGCCGATGACGGCCACGGACTCGGGCCGGAAGAACCGGTCCAGGTCGGGCACATCGGAGTGCAGGGGCCGTCCGCTGACGTCCAGCGCGGCCGCGTCCTCGACGGACGGCGCCGCCGTGGAGTGGACGGCCGTCCTGGGGGTCTCCCCGCAGGCCTCGACACGTGCGCGGAAGTCGGTGGTGAGGGTGCCGTGAGTAGATCCAAGCATCGTTCCGCCCGCTCCTGCTCGATGAACCTCGATGAAATCCATAGCTGACGCGTAGTCAGATTACTGAACTGACGCGCCGTCAGGAACAGGGCTGCGCAGGAAAGGTGGTGGAGGTGATGTGCCTGAACGGTGGCAGAGCCGTCCGGGGGTGGTCCAGACCCGTTTCGGCCTAGGCGCGGGAGGGGGTGCGGGTGCGCGAGCGGGCGCGCTGGCGGCGGGAGAGGGCGCGGGCGATCCTTTCCGCGTCCAGGGCCAGTTCTCGGAGCATCCCGCTGATCGGGTTCGTGTACCCGGTGAAGTAGAGGCCCGGAGCCCGGTCCGGGGTGCGGGACCCGTGGACGAGGGGGCGCCCGCGCCCGTCGAGTACGCCGAGGTGGCCCACCAGCCCCTCCAGCGCCCGGCGGTAGCCCGTCGCCGCGATCACCGCGTCCGGGGTGATCCGCGTACCGTCCGCCAGCACCACCTCGTCCCCGTCGAAGGAGGCGACCGCGGCCACCGGCTCCACCCGACCCCCGCGCACCGCGTCGATCAGCCCCACGTCCTGCACCGGCACCGCCCCCTGCCGCACCCGGCTGTACAGGCCGGTCGTCGGCCGCGGCAGCCCGTACGCGGACAGGTCGGGTACGGAGACCCGCGCGACCAGCGCCCCCAGCCGGTCCACGACCCGCACCGGCAGCCTGCGCACCAGGATCCCCGTGCGCTGCGCCGGCCACCCGGCCGTCGAGCGGCGCACGATGTGCGGGGCGGTGCGCACGGCGAGCCGCACCCGGGCCGCCCCGCCCTCGACGAGGTCCACGGCTATCTCGGCCCCGGTGTTGCCGACGCCGACGACGAGGACGTCCTGCCCGGCGTACGGCTTCGGCTCGCGGTACGCGGCCGCGTGCAGCAGCTGCCCGGTGTACGTGTCCCGGCCCGGCCAGTCGGGCAGGGCGGGGGTGTGGTTGTAGCCGGTCGCCACGACCACCGCCCCGGCGGCCAGCATCCGCCCGCCCGAGGCGTGCAGGGTCCAGCCCTCCCCGTCGGCGGCGGGCTCGATCCGGGTCACCTCGACGCCCGTGACCAGCTCCAGCTCGTGGAACTCGGCGTACTTCTCCAGGTAGCGCACCACGTCCGCCCGGGCGACCCAGCGCCCGAAGCGCCGCGGGATCGCCAGCCCGGGCAGCGCGGAGAGGCGCCGGGTGGTGTGCAGGCGCAGCCGCTCGTAGTGGCCCCGCCAGGACGCTCCGACGGAGCCGGACTTCTCGACGACCACGGCCCGCACCCCCCGGGCGCGCAGCGCGGCGGCGACGGCGAGGCCGCCGGGACCCGCGCCGATCACGTACACGGGACGGGGCTGGGTGCTGGTCAGGTCGGGCTCGGACATGAGGAGTGAGCGTATCGACACTCAGCGTTGATGGGTCTCGGACGAGGAGGGAATCGATTGCGGATCGATCACGGTGGGTCCGGCGCGGCGCGGCGGGGCGGTCGCTGTGGAGTGGGCGCTGTGGAGCCGTCGCTGTGGGGCGGTCGCGGTGGACCGGCCGTAGCCGCGCCGTCCGTCGTCGCGCGGCGGGCCCGTCCGGGCGTGACCGGCGTTGCTGCGGCCGTCGTGGGCCGCCGCGCTGTCACAGTGGAGGCCCCGCCCCGCCCCGAGAGGAACGCGCGATGTGGCAGCCCGACGGGTGGGACGTACGCGTCCGCCTCGGAATCCTCACCCCGCACGCCGACGTCGGCCCCGAGTCGGAGCTGCGCGCCATGGCCCCGGCCGATGTGGGCCTGCACGCGGCGCGGGTGCCGTTCGGGGCGATGGGGCGCGGGGGCGCGATGGACGCGACCATCCCGCTGGCCCCCGTACGGGCCTTCGCGGAGCCCCCGCACGTGGACGAGGCCGCCGCCCTGCTGGCCGCCGCGCCCGTGGCGGCGCTCGCCTTCGCCTTCACGAGCTCCGCGTACGTCATCGGGCCGCGCGGCGAGGCGCACATGCTGGCCCGGCTGGGGGAGCGGGCCCACGGGCTGCCGGTGGTCGCCACCTGCGCGGCCGCCGCCGAGGCGCTGCGGGTTCTGGGTGCCGGGAGGATCGCCCTCGTGGACCCGCCGTGGTTCGACGACACCCTCAGCGAGCTGGGGCGGGGCTACTACGAGGACTGCGGGTTCGAGGTCGCGTACGCCGCCCCGTGCGGCCTGCCCAGCGGCCAGACGCTGATCGGGCCCGGGGCCCTGCACGACTGGGTGGCGGCGCACGTGCCGGACGCGGCCGAGGCGGTGGTCATCGGCGGCAACGGCTTCCGCGCGGTGGGGGCGATCGGGGCCCTGGAGACCACCCTCGGCAGGCCGGTGCTGACCGCGAACCAGGTGCTGCTGTGGGCGGCCCTGCGGGCGGCGGGGGCGGGGACGGGTGAAGTCGCGGGGTACGGGCGGGTGTTCGGGGAGGCGTAGGGGGGGCGGGGCCGTGTGGGAGGGCGTGCGGGAGGCCTTGCGGGATCGCCGCCGATCCGCTGAACTGACGTACCGTCAGTTCAGCGGATTGGGTGAGGGATGCGGACCATCTGGCTCAGCGGCGCCGAATGGCTGGCCGTACTGCGTATCGGGCTCGGCCTGTGGTGGCTGGAGAGCTGGCGGCACAAGGACAAGAAGGGCTGGTTCGAGCGCGGGACCGGCATAGCGTGGGCCGCCGACGTCGCCGGCAAGCACCGCTGGCCCTTCGTCAAGACCGGCTTCGCGACGGTCGTCCAGCCGCGCCCCCGGCTCATGGCGTACGTCGTCGTCTACGCCGAACTCGCCCTGGGGCTGGGCCTGGTGCTCGGGTTCCTGACACCGGTGGCCCTGATCGGCGGGCTGCTGCTGAACCTGCTCTACCTGGTCCTGATGATCCACGACTGGGCCGAGCAGGGGCAGAACGCCATGATGGCGCTGATCTCGCTCGTCGCCCTCTTCGCCATGGCCGGGCAGACCTGGTCCCTCGACGCGTCGATCGGAATCTTCCCGTGAGCACCCTGCGCCACGACCTCCCGGAGACGGACGAGTTCACCCGGCCCTACTGGGACGCCGCGGCCGAGGGCCGCCTGCTGCTGCGCCGCTGCGCCGACTGCGGGCGCGCCCACCACTACCCCCGCGAGTTCTGCCCCTTCTGCTGGGCCGGCGAGGACCGGGTGGCCTGGGAGCGGGCGAGCGGCCGCGCGACCCTCTACACCTGGTCGGTGATCCACCGCAACGACCTCCCGCCCTTCGGCACGCGCGTCCCGTACGTGGCCGCCGTGGCCGACCTCGCCGAGGGGCCCCGGATGATGACCGAGGTCGTCGACTGCCCGGACGGCGGCCTGCGCATCGGCATGCCCCTGGAGGTCACCTTCCGGGAGGCGGCCGAGGGCGTGTGGGTGGCCGTCTTCCGGCCCGCGTAGGACCTGCGCTACGGCCAGAGCAGTTCGCGCGCCCAGGCCCCGCCCGCGGTGCGCCGGTAGCGCAGGCGGATGTGGCGGCGGGCGGCGTCGCCCTGGAAGAACTCCGCCTCGACGGGGTCGAGTACGTACCGGGTCCAGGTCGGCGCGGGCGCGTCCGGCTCGGCCCCGGCCCGCTCCCACGCCGCCGCCGAGGCCCGCGCCAGCTCCTGCGCCGAGCCCAGGACCTCGCTCTGGTGCCCCGTCAGCGCGGCCGCCAGCGCCCCGCGCGAGCGCACCGCCAGGTCGGCCCGGCTCTCCTCGGGCCCGCACGCGGTGACCGGGCCCCGGATCCGCACCTGCCGCCCCACCGCGGGCCAGTAGAAGCACAGCGCCGCCTGCGGGTGCTCCGCCAGCTGGCGCCCCTTGGCGCTGGTGGCGTGCGAGGCGAAGTGCCAGCCCCGCCCGTCGGCGTCGTGCAGCATCAGGACGCGTACGTCGGGCCGCCCCTCGGCGTCCACCGTCGCCAGGCTCATCGTGTGCGGCTCGGCCTGCCCCGTCCGGGCGGCCTGGACGAACCACTCCCGGAACAGGTCCACCGGCCCGTCGGGAGCGGCCGCGGGATCGAACCCGGGAAGCGGGGTGTCCCACACCCGGAGCGAGTGCAGGGTGGCGTGGAAGTCGCTGGTCATGCGCACCAGGCTAGATCGCGCCCCCATGGATACGCACGGAGTTCCGGCGCGGGGGCCGCTGGACCGGTGGGCGGGCACCGCCGCTTACCAGACCGGCCGCCGTGGCGTCGGCGAAGCGCGGAGTCGCCCACGGCGCGGCCGGCACGGTGGCAGCATGGGCCGCCGGGACGAGGCCACCAGGGGGCGCCGTGAGCGACGACGTACGCAAGAGGCTTGCCGGACTCGGGCTGCGGCTGCCGGAGGTGAGCCCGCCCAAGGGGGCTTACGTACCGGCCGTGCGCAGCGGAAGGTACGTGTTCGTCGCGGGACAGATCCCCCTGACGGACGGCGAGCTGACCCTGACCGGCCGGGTGGGCGCGGAGGTCGCGCCCGAGCGGGCCAAGGAGCTCGGCAGGCAGTGCGCGCTGGCGGCACTGGCGGCCGTCGACTCGGTGGCCCCGCTGGAATCCGTGGTGCGGGTGGTGAAGGTGGTCGGGTACGTGTCCTCGGCGCCCGGGTTCACCCGGCAGGCCGGGGTCGTGGACGGGGCGAGCGAGCTGTTCGTGGAGGTGTTCGGCGACGCGGGCCGACACGCCCGCAGCGCGGTCGGGGTGGAGATCCTGCCGCTCGACGCGCCCGTGGAGATCGAGATCGTCGTGGAGGTCGCCCCGCCGCGCGACGGCGACGCGCCGTAGACCCGGCGGTCCTGCCGCCCGGCCGCCCCTGCCGCCCGGTCGTCAGGCGATCGGGACCGCCGTGCCGGTCACCTCGATGCCGGCCGCCGGATCCGCCGGCACGCCCACCCTGATCAGGCTCGGCCGCCCCATGTCCACCCCTTGGTGCAAGGTCAGCAGCGCGGGCACGGCGACCAGCCCGAGGGCGCGCAGGTACCCGCCGAGGGCTGCGGCCGCCGCACCCGTCGCCGGGTCCTCGACCACGCCCCCGGGCGGGAAGGGGTTGCGGGCGTGGAAGACGGACTCCGACTCGCGGTGGACCAGGGCCACCGTGGCCCAGTCCCGGCGCGCCATCAGGTCGCCGAGGGCGGCCATGTCGTAGTCGAGGTCGGAGAGCCGGGACCGGCTCGCTGCCGCGATCACCGGATGCCAGGCGCCGGCGTACGCGGCCCGGGGCGGCAGGGCGGGGTCGAGGTCGGCGGCGGACCAGCGCAGCGCGGCCAGGAGCTCGTCCAGGTCGGCCCCGGCGATGGCCTCCGTACGGGGCTCCACGCTCACCAGCGTCGCCACGACGGTGCCGTCCGGGCCCGCCGACGTGGTCACCGGGACCGGCCCCGCCTGGGTGTGCAGCAGCAGCCGGCCCACGCCGTGCCGCCGGGCGTGGGCGACCGCGGTGGCGATGGTGGCGTGCCCGCAGAAGGGCACCTCGGTCTGCGGGCTGAAGTAGCGGATGTCGAGCGCGCCGTCCTGGCGGGGGACGACGAAGGCCGTCTCCGAATAGCCGACCTCCGCCGCCGTGGCGGCCATCGTCGGCTCGTCGATGCCGGTGGCGTCCAGCACCACACCCGCCGGGTTACCGCCCAGCGGGTCGGTGCTGAAGGCCACGTAGCGCAAGAGGTCCATTCCCCGAACGTAGCCCCCGGCCGACGGCCCGTCAAAAATCGTCAGTCGTAAGCAGGTTGACGTATTTATGGCTCATAGGGCCAGTTCGGCGGGCCGCTCAGGCCCAGGTGAGCAGCTGCCCGGACGCGGCGACGCCCACCGCGAATCCCAGTGCGATTCTGCGGTCCCCGCGGCTGGGCCGTACCGCGTGGAAGAAGCGGGGGTCGATGAGCAGCGCCTCGCCGACCTCCGGGGTGAGCTCGATGGACTCGGCGCCGCGCACCACCGCCTCGTCGTACCCGTAGGAGGCGGTGGGAATCCGGTGCGCCTCGTCCTCGGGCTGCCAGCGGTGCCGCCACAGGACCGTCTCGCCGCCGGCGGGCGGCACACTGAGGTAGAGGTTGAAGGCGAACTGGCCGATCAGGGGGGTGTCGAGGAGGTCGCCCGCGTACTCGCGCAGCGCGTCGTCGAAATGGACCTGGAAGCCCTGGTTGGGTTCCCGGGCCACCCCGGCGCCCATCTCCCTGCCGCCCCGGCGGCCGATCTCCACACCGGGCGGCCAGTGCGCGGCGAGCCCCTCCCGGCAGGTGCGGAACGGATCGAAGGACAGGCCCAGGCCCTCCCAGGCCTCGTGATGCCCTTCCAGGGCCTTCCAGTAGCTGTCGGCGACCCCGCCGTCCGCCATGTGGTCGCTGACGCCGACGCCGAACCGCATGACCGGCGGATGGATGCGCGCCCTGCCGTAGGAGTCGAACACCTGCGCCTTCAGGGCGCCGAGCACCTCTTCGCACCGCTCCCGGGACAGGAAGCCGGGCACCCGCACCGCCGCGTACCGGCCGGCGGCGAGGCCGGCGAGCAGGTCGTGGGAGAACGCCGGAGCGGTGACGGCGCGGAAGAACGGATCGTGCGGTGGTCCCGGTAACAGGTCGTCCGTGGATTGCGCTGACGTCATTCGTTCGCCCCCCGGTCGTCGAGAACAGAGAACAGAGAACAGAGAGAAGAGAGAACAAGCGGTGCGGCTATCCGGGATGCGCCCCGCTGGTGGCCCGGAACGCGGTCTTGGCGTCGAGTTCGAGCGCCTGGCGTCCGGCCTCCAGCGCCTCCATCGCGATCCGCCTGCCGACCTCCGCCTGCATCTCCTCCAGGTCGCTCCCCGGAGCACCCCACTGCAGGGACTGGTCGTTGTTCGTCTCGGTGGGGAGAGCGTTCATCGGCGGACCTCCGCGCATTTCGGTGTGGGACGCGTCACACAGGGTGAAGCACCGTCAGGCTATGCGCAAGTGCCCAACGGTCGGTGGAATTCCGCACAACTGCCCCCGAATCAAAGAGGTTTCAGCCGGGCATCTCCCGCTCCAGCTTCTCCAGCAGCCCCTTGGCCTGCACGGAGAGCGGGTGCTCCGAAGCCACCACCCGGTCGAGGTCGTGCACCAGTGCCCTCAGCTTGTTCACCGCTTCGGGCGTACGCCCCCGGATGCCCAGGAGGACGAGGACGTGGGTGAACCGGAAGCGCATCACGAGGTTGGAGTCCGCGGGCTGGGACGCGTCCCGCAGCGCCTCCCGGATGACCTGCTCCGCCTCGTCCTCGCGGGCCTGGCCCAGCAGGGCGTGCGTCAGCGTCTCCCCCACCCGCAGGATCTCGGGTGTGGAGGGCGGCCAGTGGTTGCGGCGGCTGATGTCCAGGATCTGCCGGGTCTCCGCCTCGGCCTCCTCGTACCGGTCGAGGGCGAGCATCGCCCGGGCCAGGGTGTGCCGGACCACGAGCGTGTCGTAGTTCTCGGGGCCGCGCACCTGGTTCTCCGCCTCGACGATCGAGCGCAGCATGAGCTCGACCTTCTCCTTCTTCTCCTTGTCCCCCTTCTGCTCGTTGATCGCGCGGGCGAGCTTGTGCCGGCTGGCGAGGGTGTCGGCGTCGTTCTCGCCCAGGATGCGGGTGCGCGCCTCGACCACCAGCCGCAGCTCCTCCTCGGCGAGCGTCAGCTGCTCGCGGTCGAGGCGGATGCGGCCCTGCTCGTGGCGCAGGCCGAGGATCTCCCGGTCGTCGCGGTCGAAGCCGAAGGAGGAGCACCCCTCGATCAGCGAGTGGACGAGGTCGTACGCGGGCACCAGCAGGCCCATCGCGATCAGGTAGCGGGCGGTCAGCCGGGCCAGCTCCAGGGCCGCCGTCCGTACGCTGCGGTCGGACGGTTTGAGGTCGCCGAGCAGACAGGCCCGGGCGACCTCCAGCGCGTGCGGGGCGAGCGCCGACCACAGCGGCCAGTTGGCGGGGTGGTCCGGATTGCGCAGGTGGGTGGCCGAGAGCACCATCCGCACGGCGAGGCCGTAGTAGTCCGCGGACCGGTCCCGTACCTCTTCGTTCTCGCGCAGGACGCCGTGCACGACGGGGTGCAGGGTCAGTACGTGGGCCAGGTCGCGTTCCGCGACGCCCTCGCGCTCGTAGGCGTCGACCAGGCCGAAGTCCTCCAGGCCCGCCAGCGCGGCGGCGGTCCGGGCCGGGGTGGCGCCGGGGAACAGCGGGGACTGGCCGAGCGCGGGGCCGCCGAGCAGGCAGCGGTAGGGGATCGGGGCGATGCTCAGGCAGGCGAGGACCTTCAGCAGGGTCGCCGACTGGCCCAGCTTGCGGCGCCGCAGCAGGTCCAGGGCGATCCCGCAGACCTGGTCCACGATCTCCCGGCCCAGCAGCTCGCTGAGGTCCGGCCCGGCCTGGTCCGCGGAGGTCCCGACCCGCGCGGCGAAGGTCCGGCGGAAGGTCTCGAAGTCCCGGATGTCGGTGTCCAGGGAGACGTGGCTCTCGTTGACGGCCTTGATCACGTCCGCGGCGTGCCGCAGCGCGAGGGGCAGCCCGCCCAGCTCCCGCGACAGCCTGCGGGCGTCCTCGTTCGTACCGCCCAGCCCGCCGGTGCGCTCCAGCAGCAGGGACGCGCCGTCGTCCTCGTGCAACGGCAGGACCTGGTGGACGGTGCTCCAGTCGCCCCAGGTCTGGCGGCGGCGCACCCGGCTGGTGACCAGGACCGTGCCGTTGGCGTTCTGCGGCTTGCGCAGCCAGCCCGTCCCGTCGGAGACCAGGCCGTCACGGGGACCGAGCCGGGCCGGGTCGTCGGCGTTGTCGAAGATCAGCAGCCAGGGGTCCGGGCAGTCGTTCAGCAGCTTCCACACCAGGTCCATGGCGCTGCCGAGCAGCCAGGCCCGCTCGACCGTGATCGAGGGGGCGCCGAGGTCATGGGCCATCATCCGCATGCGCAGGCTCAGCTCGGGCATCGACACCCACCACACGCGGTGCCCGGCCCGCTGGGCGCGGTCGGCGACCTCCAGGGCCAGCCGGCTCTTCCCGGACCCGCCCAGCCCCGCCAGCACGTTCACCTGCTGGGCGGACCGCCCCGACAGCAGGGACGCGACCAGGCTCTGCCGGTCCTGCCCCTTGAACTGGCCCTCCTCCAGCTTCCCGTACGGCGGGGGCGGAAAGGGCGCCAGATCCGCCTCGCCGGCGCCGGGCGCCGGCAGCAGGGGCCGCCCCGACGTCTCGGCCGGAGTACGGGAACGGGCGGGCGGCAGCGCGATGCCGGAGACGGCCGCACCGGGCTCCTCCTCCGGGGAGGTCCCCCGGGCGACCTCCAGCAGGGCGCTGCGCACGGCCATGTAGGAGGCGGCGGAACGGTCCTCGGGCTGGACGATGGAGAAGTGGTCGGCGGTGACCACCCCACCCTTGGGGAAGACCCCGCGGGCCACGACCGGCGGGACGACGTCGTCGGCGGAGCCCCCGTAGGCGCGTACGGGTATGGGGCACTCCTGGTCGCTGTACTCGCGGCCGTGGACGACCGCGCTCAGGACGGTGCGCTGGGCTTCGGTCACCGCGCGGTCGAAGGGCCGCAGCTGCTTCTCCTGCGGGTTGCGCCAGAGTTTGAGGGCCTTGCGGACGGTGAGGAAGAAGCCGGAACCGGTGTTGGGGCAGGCGAACATCGTGAAGTGCTTGATGCGGGCCAGGTCGCCGCCCTCGCCGTTCCACAGCTTCCGGGCGAGGAACCGCTGCACGACCAGGCCGCCCTGGCTGTGGGTGACCAGCACGATCCGCTCGGCGTCGGCGAGTTCGGTCTCCAGGAACGTCCCGAGCTGGTCGGCGACGTCATCGGTCTCGGCCACCCGGCGGTCGGGCCGGAGCCGCACGAGCGGGGAGTCGTACTGGAAGGGGTGGACGCTGACCCAGTCGCAGAGGTCCGGATCGGAGTCGACGAGTTCCCGAAAGGCCTTCCACACCTTCGCCGAGGAGAACAGACCGTGCACCAGCACGAGGTGGACGCGTGTCCGTACCGCCATCCCGAACCTCCGCAACCAGAAGGTGTGTTGAAGCAGAACGATTTCGGTCACAGGTGAAGAGCTACCCGCGTCAATGATGCACGAGGGGTGACCGCAGGAGCCATAACGAGACAGCCGCCGACGCGGGGGACGGGACGGCGCGCCGGGCGCGCGCCGGGGCGCACTCCTGCGCCGGCGCGGCCGTGGGAGACGATGACCGAAAGATCGAATACCGAGGGGGGCCGGGTATGTGGGGGAAGTGGATCGGTTGCGATGTTCCGGAAGGCATGCGGGAGGGCTTCTCGGCGGCGCAGGGCGGCTGGTCGGCGATCGGTGACCAGCCCGGGCTCGTCGGGCAGGTGGGCGGCTGGGATCCGCGCACCGGTCACGCCCGCGTCCTGGGCCTGTGGACCGACGCGGACACCTACGCGCGCTTCATGCGAGACCGCCACGACACCGTCGTAGCGGGACTTCGCCAGGGGGAGACCTACTCCGGCATCGACATCGCGGCCGGGGAGACCGTCCTCGACCTGGACGGTGACCTGCCCGGCGGCCTGGCGGCCGCCGGTCTGCTGCGGGTGGCCGACTGCCGACTGTTTCCGGGCCGCGAGGAGCACTTCCTCGAAGTGCAGCGCACGGTGTGGGGACCGGGCATGGCCGCGTCCGGCGGCCTGCTCGCCGGAACGGTCACCCGCCTCGATCCGGCCCGCTACCTCGTCACCACCCTGTGGACCGGCCCGGACGCCCACCGGCACTACACCGAGGCACACCTGCCCGCCCTGCACACCCGCGCCCGGGTACAGGACGACGCCCAGTCGATCACCGGCCACGCCCTCCCCCTGGAACCGTCATGGCGCATCCTGCCGACGTCACCCTCCCGGTGACCTCGTCAACCACGCCCTGACGCCCGTCATTTCGCTGTCTGGTGTGGTCAGGCCTCCCCCGGCCCTGGATTTGGTGGTTGTGGGCCCGGATCTCGGGCCCGCCCAGGCGGGGAGGGGTCGGGCATCGCTGACGGGGCCGCTCCTCTTGGCTCCTGCCCCGTGACCGTTCTTTTGGGGGTTTCCCGTCGGTCTTCGTTTTTCCGTGGCGGGGCGGTCGGTCAAGGGTGGCCGAAGGCCATCGCGAAGCGACGCGACGTAGGAGCGCCCTTGAGGGACCGGCCCGACGCGGAAGGACGATGAGACTGACGGGAAAGCCCCAAACCCTCCCTGATTCGGACCCGCCGCGACCCCGCCCCCTACCCCCGCCCCAGGATCACCGTCCCCGAGGAGCAGAACCAGCCTCCCGTGCCCGAGGCCAGGGCTACCCGGGGGAGGTGGCCGCCCGGTTTGAGGACCTGGCCCGGGCCCGCCTCGCCGCGGAGTTGGCGTACGGCTTCGACCAGGAGGAACAGGCCGCGCATGCCCGGGTGGCAGGCCGACAGGCCGCCGCCGTCCGTGTTGACGGGCAGCTCGCCCTCCCGCAGCAGGCGGCCCTTCTCCACGTAGGCCCCGCCCTCGCCCTTCGGGCAGAAGCCGAGGTCCTCCAGGGTCACCAGGGTCATGTACGTGAAGGCGTCGTAGATCTCCGCGAGGTCCACGTCCGCCGGGGTCAGGCCGGCCCGCTCGAAGGCCAGCCGGCCCGAGACCGCCGCCGGGGAGACGGTGAAGTCCTCCCACTCCGACATCGTGGTGTGCGAGACGGACGTGCCCGAGCCCAGGATCCAGACCGGCTCCTTCGCCGTGTCCGGTACGTAGTCCTCCGCCGCCAGCAGCACCGCGCAGCCGCCGTCCGAGCGGATGCAGCAGTGCAGCTTGGTGAACGGGTCCGCGATCATCTCCGATGACAGGACCTCGTCCACCGTCAGCGGCTCGCGGAACATCGCGTCCGGGTTCGTCGCCGCGTTCGCCCGGGCCTGGACGGCCACCGAGGCCAGCTGCTCCAGGGTGGTCCCGTACTCGTGCATGTGCCGGCGTGCGGCCATCGCGTACTTGGAGATCAGCGTGTGCCCGTACGGAACCTCGAACTGGAGCGGTCCCCGGGCCCCGAAGGAGAGGTTCGAGGTGCGGCGCCGTGCCTTGATGTCGGCCCGTGCGGTGGATCCGTAGACCAGCAGCACGGCGTTGGCGTGCCCGGCCGCGATGGCGTCGGCCGCGTGGGCCGCCATGACCTCCCAGGTCGAGCCGCCGACCGAGGTGGAGTCGACCCAGGTGGGCCGCAGCCCGAGGTACTCGGCCACCTCCACCGGGGCGAGGACGCCGAGGCCGGCCGAGGCGAAGCCGTCGATGACGGAGCGGTCCAGGCCGGAGTCGGCCAGCGCCCGCCGGGCGGCCTGCGCGTGCAGGGCGTAGGGGGTCGGGCCGTCGACCCGCCCGCAGTCCGAGAGGGCGACGCCGACCACCGCGACCCGGCGGCGCGGGCGGGACTCGGGGCCACGGGACAGGGGGCCGGAGGCGGGTCCGGAAGTGGGTCCAGGCATGAGGGGACGGTACAACTGACGGAGTGTCAGATGCTAGACCACGGCCGAGGCCTTCCCGGCCCACCGTTCGACGCCGCCCCGCCCCTCCCTCGATCGACGCCACCCTCCCCGCCCCCTGTGCTTCTCGCCCCGCCCGCCCTAACATGACGCCCCGTCAGATACGGGGAGGAGCCCGACGATGGACGCCGCCTTCACCGCGGAGCAGGACGAGATGCGCCGCACCCTGCGCGAGATCCTGGGCAAACGCTGCGGTCCGGACGAGGTCAAGGCCGCCGCCCGCACCGCCACCGGACACGACCGCGAACTCTGGCGGCAGCTCGCCGGGCAGCTCGGCCTGCCCGGCATCGCCGTCGCCGAGGAGTACGGCGGCGTCGGCTGCGGCCCCGCCGACCTGGCGCTGGCCTGCGAGGAGACCGGCCGGGTGCTGCTGCCCTCGCCCCTGCTGGCCACCGCCGCACTCGCCGCCCCGCTGATCGCCGCCCTCGGCACCCCCGGCCAGCGGGCGGCCCTGCTGCCCCCGCTCGCCGCCGGTGAGCTGACGGCGGCGCTCGCCGTCCCGGGACCCGCCCTGGCCACCGCCCTCGGGCTGACCGGCGAGAACACCCCCGGGGACTGGGCCGGCGGGGGCCGCGCCGGCGGGGTGCAGGCCCGCGCGGCGGTCCCGGACCCCGCGACCACCCCCGGAATCCCCGGCATCCCCGGAGCCCCCGCCTGGCGGCTCTACGGCGAAGTCGCCCAGGTGCTCGACGGTCACTCCGCGGACCTGCTCCTCGTCGCCGCTCACACCGGCGGCTTCGCCCGCAGCCGCACCCTGCTGTTCCTCGTACGGGAGGACGCGCCCGGCCTCGTGCGCTCCCGGCAGCCCACCCTCGACGAGACCCGCCCGCAAGGACGCGTCCAACTGCGTGACGTGCCAGCCGAGTTGCTGGGGGAAGGGCGTGGCGGCGACGGAACCGACCCGCTCCCCGCCCTCGCCGCCACGGGCCGCACCGCCGCAGCCGTCCTCGCCGCCGAGGCGGTCGGGGCGGCCGACCGGGCGCTGGCCCGCACCGTCGAGTACGTCAGGGAGCGCGAGCAGTTCGGCCGGGCCATCGGCTCCTTCCAGGCGGTCAAGCACCGCCTCGCCGACCTCTACGTCCACGTCCAGGCGGCACGCTCCGCCGCCTACTACGCCGCCTGGGACCCCGGCCAGGGCGCGCTCGCCCTCGCCCAGGCCCTGGAGGCCCTGCGGATCACCGCGGGCGAGGCCGTCCAGCTGCACGGCGGCATCGGATTCACCTGGGAGCACGACGCCCACCTGTACTTCAAGCGGGCGGCCGCCGACGAACTGCTCTTCGGCCCCGTCCACCGGCTCCGCGCGCACGCCGCGCAGCGGTCCGGGCTGTTCACCCCGGCCTCCGGCAACGAGAAGGTGGCGCTCTGATGGCTCCCGGCGTCAGGCTCATGCAGAAGGTCTCCTCGACCATGCTGTTCGCCAAGATCGCACCGCACTTCATCCCCGCCATGGACAAGGCGGTACACCGCCTGACCCGTGGAAAGGTCCTGCTCAGCGCCCGGATGCTGCCCGGGGTGATCCTCACGGCGAAGGGCGCCAGGACGGGTGAACCCCGCACCACCCCGCTCGCGTGCATGCCGCGGGACGGAGGCGAGAGCTGGCTGCTGATCGGCTCCAACTTCGGCCGCCCCGGCCACCCGGCCTGGACCGGGAACCTGCTCAAGCATCCGGAAGCGGACGTGAACTGGCAGGGACGGGACATCGCCGTACGGGCCCGGCTGCTGGAGGGGGCCGAGCGCGCGGAGGCATGGCGGGCGGTGCTGAAGTTCTGGCCGCCCTACGCGACGTACCAGGCGCGCATCGAGCGCGAGATCAGGCTGTTCCGCCTGGAGCGACGCTGATCACAGGGCGGGCCGAACGGGCAGGCGGGTAAATCGGGCAACGCGGGTCGGGCGGGTCAGGCGGGCAACGCGGGTCAGGCGGGCAACGCGGGCAACGCGGGTCAGGCGGGCAAGGCGAGCGAAGCGAGTATGGCGGCCAAGACGGCCAAGGCCGGCGGACCCTCGGTGAGGGTCCGCCGTCACTTGGTGGGCTTCTTCCCCGTGACGCCCAGGTGCACGAGCAGCGCCAGGTTCGGCTTCAGCTCGGCCTGCTTGACGCCCCAGGTCTGGAAGCCCTTCTGGTGCGAGGCGACCGCGGCGAGCATCGCGACCAGCGAACCGGCCATCGCCGCCGGGCTGAGGTCCTTGTCGACCTTGCCCTTGGCCTGGAGCTCCTTCATGGACTCCGTAAGGGAGTTGGTCACGGAGTTCAGGATCTTCATGCGGATCTTGTAGAACCGCTTGTCGCCCTCGGCCGCGCCCAGGTCGACCACCCGCAGGATGGCGTCGTTGCGCCGCCAGAACTCCAGGAACCCCTCTACGAGTTCCTCGGCGGCCGCCCAGCCGGCTTTGCCGACCCAGTTGCGGCCCTCGACGAGCGCCGTCAACTGCGCGCCCTCCGTGGCCATTTGCTCGGCGATCTCCAGGACGGCGCCTTCGACGTCCGGGAAGTACTGGTAGAAGGTCGCGGGGGAGGTGCCGGCCTTGCGGGCGACATCGATCACTTTGACGTCGCGGTACGGCGAGGAGCTGAGCATCTCGCCGAGGCAGTCGAGCAGCTTCTGCCGCGTCGCCTGGCCGCGCCGGCCGGCGACACGCCCGTCGACGGTGCGTACTTGTCCTGTCATGCCGTCAGCTTACCGAGGGGGGATCGGCGCGCTATTCGGCCGCCTGCAAATGGGGTTACGCACCCGCCGACCTGGTGGGAAGCGCCCGCCGGAAGGCCCCGCCGTCGAATTCCGGCCGCGCCGCACCGCCCCCGCCGCAGGGCCCGCCCGCGCTCAGCCCCGGCCCCGCCCCCCGCCCCCGCCCGTACGCCGCCCCGCCCGCGCGCCCCGCGCAGGTGCACACGTATCGTGGCGTATCCCCCGAATAGTCTTATCAACAGGGTGTGGACAAGTTTTCGGGCGGATCATGTCTGATACACACGAAACCGCACCGAACCAGCACGAAACCGCACCGCGTGCGGGCAACGGAAGGGAACCCGCCCCATGGCCGCATTCGCGGAAGGCTCGCCCTGCTGGGTCGACGCCTCGCTCCCCGACGTCGAGGCCGGAAAGCGCTTCTACGGTGAGCTCTTCGGGTGGACCTTCGGGGACAGCGCAGGCCCCTCGTACGGCCACTACACCCAGGCCTACAGCCGCGGCCGCAACGTCGCCGCCCTCGCCCCCAAGCCCGACGGCCGCATGCCGACCGTCTGGGGCATCTACCTGTACACCTCCGACGCGTACGCCTGCGCGCAGCGCATCCGCGCCGCGGGCGGCCAGATGGTGATGGACCCGCAGCCCGTCGGCCCGTACGGCACGGCCGCGCTGGCCGCCGACCCGGGCGGGGCCGTCTTCGGCCTCTGGCAGCCCGGCACCCACCACGGTTTCGACGCCCAGCAGGAGCCGTACACGTACTGCTGGTCCGAGGTCTACACCCGCGCCCGCGACGCCGTGGACGCCTTCTACGCCAAGGTCTTCGGCTACGTCCCGGAGGACCAGGACGACGCCGAGACCGGCATCGCCTACCGCGTCTGGTCGCCGCCCGGCAGCGCCCCCGGCTCGGACACCGCCGTCCTCGGCCGCACCTTGATCACCGAGGCGTTCCCGGAGATCATGCCGGCCCACTTCCTGGCCTACTTCGCCGTCCCCGACTGCGACCAGAGCGTCGCCACCGTGCAGCGGCTCGGCGGGCGCGTCACCGCGGACCCGTTCGACACGCCGTACGGGCGGATCGCGGTCGTCGCCGACAACCAGGGGGCCGTCTTCGGGCTGCTCTCGGAGCCCCGCGTGAAGAGCGGCGCGTGAAACGAGGACGGGAGCCGGGGCCGGACCCGGCGCGGGCCTGACAGAATCGAGCGTGCTGGGTGATGGAGCGGGTCCGGCAGGGGCCCGTACGGGGAGGTGTGGAGGCGAGTGGTGGAGCAGCTGACGCAGCACGACCCGAGACGGATCGGCCCCTTCGAGGTGCTGGGACGGCTCGGCGCCGGCGGCATGGGGCTGGTCTATCTCGCACGGTCGGCATCCGGACGCCGGGTCGCGATCAAGACGGTGCGCACCGAGCTCGCCGAGGACCAGCTGTTCCGGGTGCGGTTCACCCGGGAGGTGGAGGCGGCGCGCGCCGTCTCCGGCTTCTACACGGCCGCCGTCGTCGACGCCGATCCGCGGGCCGCCGTGCCGTGGCTGGCGACCGCGTACGTCCCGGCTCCCTCCCTGGAGGAGATCATCAACGAGTGCGGGCCGATGCCCGCCCAGGCCGTACGGTGGCTCGCGGCCGGCATCGCCGAGGCGCTGCAGTCCATCCACGGCGCCGGCCTGGTCCACCGCGACCTGAAGCCGTCGAACGTGCTCGTCGTCGAGGACGGCCCGCGCGTGATCGACTTCGGCATCGCGAGCGGGGTGTCGAACACCCGCCTGACGATGACGAACGTCGCCGTCGGCACACCCGCGTACATGTCTCCCGAACAGGCGAAGGACTCGCGCAGCGTCAAGGGCGCCAGTGACGTGTTCTCGCTGGGCTCCACCCTCGTCTTCGCCGCGACCGGGCATCCGCCGTACCACGGGGCGAACCCGGTGGAGACGGTGTTCATGCTGCTGCGCGAGGGGCCGAACCTGGACGGGCTGCCCGACGAGCTCCGCCCGCTCATCGACTCCTGCATGCAGATGGACGCCACGCAGCGGCCGACCCCCGCCGACCTCCAGGCGCAGCTGGCCCCGCACCTCTTCGAGGGCGGCGACGAGAGCGGGACCGCCTCGGCGTGGCTGCCCGAGCGGGCCGTCGCGATGATCGAGGCCCGCCGCGCGGGTCACCGTACGGCCGCCACCGCACCCGCCGTCCCGGCCCAGCCGCCGGCCGGGCCCCGGTCGGGGCCGCAGTCCGGGCCGCAGTCGGGGCCGCCGTCCGGGCCGCAGGCCGGGCCCGCCACGCACCGCCGGCAGCGCGGCGCCGCCGACCCCTGGGC
>NZ_JBHWBP010000024.1:0-44016 GCF_042735575.1 Streptomyces sp. NPDC059564
CCGCCACGGAGTCGGACACCGAGCCGGAGGCTCCGGCGGACTCGGTTACCGAGACCCCGGCGGAGGCGAAGGCCGAGCCGGAAGCCAAGGCCGCGGAAGCCGCCGCGGAGGCCGAGCCGGAGGCTCGGGCGGACACCGCCGCCGAGGCTCCGGCCGAGGCGAAGCCCGCAGCGGAGGCCGCAGCGGAGGCCGAGTCGAAGGCGGAGGCTCCGGCCGAGGCCGAGACCCCGGCGGAGCCGGAGGCCGAGGCCAAGGGCGACACCGCGGCGGAGCCGTCCGCCAAGTAGGCGCGGGCAGCACGCGGCGAAACGGAACGGCCGGTCCCCCCACCAGGGGGGACCGGCCGTTCCCGTTCACCGGACCCTGCGTCAGCCGCGCCCGCGCCGCAGCAGCGCGAAGCCCAGCCCCGCCGCACCCACCGCGGCCATGCCGCCGCCCGCGGCGAGCAGCACCGGGGTGTCGGCCCGCGGCCCCTCGGCGACGCCCTCCGCACCGGCCTTCACGCCGCCCTTCGGCACCACCCGCTCGGGCTGCGGCGTCTGCGTCGCCGTGACCGCCGGCTTCGGGGCGACGGGCTTCGCCGTCTCCTTGTCCTTCTCCACCGTGTACTTCTCGATCAGGTTGCCGGTGGCGAAGTCGTAGACCCAGCTGTTCCCGCCGCTCTTGCCGTCGATGACGACGAACTTCACGCGCTTCCCGTCCTGGACGAGCTTGTACGTCCACCCGTCGTTCAGCGCGCTCGGGTTCTTCAGGTCGATCGTGCCGAGCAGGTTCCCGTTCGGCAGGGAGATCTCGACGCGCTTGCCCTTGGGCCCGTCGACGAGCTTCGCGATCCGCCCGTCCGGCATGGTGATCCGGACCGAGGTCTCCTTCTTGGCCTCCGGCTCCGGCTTGGGCTTCGGCTTCTCGACGGGCTTCTCGACGGGCTTCTCGACCGGCTTCTGCCCGCCCTCGATCCACGAGGTCACGGTGCCGTTCGGCTGGAGCACCACGTGCAGGCCGTTGTTCTGCCCGTACGCCGGCTTGCCGCCCTTGCTGACCAGGGTGTCCAGCTTCGTGCCGCCCGCGAAGACGTCGGCCTCGAAGTGGCTGTCGCCGATCTTGTAGACCTTGGCGACCGAACCGTCGGCCAGCTTCACGGTGGTGAGGAAGGCCCGCACCTTCTCCGGCGGGGTCGTCGGCGTGACCGGCGGGGTCGTGGGCGGCGTGACCGGCGGGGTCACGGGAGGCGTCACCGGCGGCGTCACCGGCGGCTCCGACGGATCCACCGCCGGCTGCTCGACGCCCGGCAGCACCTCCGGCTCCGGCGCCGTCGGCGAATCCGCGAAGGCGGCCCCCACGGGCAGGGCCAGGACGGCGGCCGCTCCGGTGAGGACGGCGGCGGTACGAAGGGTGGTGCGGCGAGTGCTGCGCATGGCGGGGGCTCTTTCCGTGCTCGTTCGTGACTCCGTGGCGGCGACACTCCCGAAGCTACGGACCGAACATCTACGCATTCCGTCGGCAACGTAACGAACCCCCGCAGACCTCCGCGCAGCCACGTAAACCCACCGCCCCCACCATCCCCTAGGGGATGTCACAGGTCAGCCGCAAAGGCCACGTGTTCCGGCGGCCGGGCCACCGATGCCCTCCGGAGCAGGTACTTTCGATCACGTGGCTGGATTCAGGATCGGACGCGGCCGGGACAACAACCGCCCCCCGCAACAACCCCCGCAAGCCCCGCGGCAGCAGCCGTACGGTCAGCAGCAGGCGCCACAAGCGCCGCAGGCCCCGTACGGCCGTCAGCAGTACCCGCCCGCCGGGGCGCCCCCGCAGCAGCACTGGCCGCAGCAGGGCGGCGCCGCGGACCAGGGCGAGCCCGAGTACTTCGACCCGTACGGCCAGCCCCACGGCCAGCCGCACGCGCAGCCGCCGCAGAGCGGGTACGCGCCGCCGCACGAGGCCTCGTACGCGAACAACCCGGGTCACACCCAGGCCTTCAACTTCAACGAGGACCCGTACAGCCAGGGCGGGACCTACCAGGCGGGCGCGGCGGCCGCCGCCCCCGTCGGGCCGCGGCTGCCCTGGAAGGAGCTGCTGCGCGGCATCGTCATGCGGCCGGGGCCGACGTTCCTGCAGATGCGCGACTACGCCGTCTGGGGTCCGGCGCTGATCGTGACCTTCCTCTACGGGATGTTCGCGGTCTTCGGCTTCGACAAGGCCCGCGAGGACGCGATCAAGGCGACCCTCACCCAGGCGATCCCGATCGTCCTCAGCACCGGCGTGGCCTTCGTCATCTGCGGGCTGCTGCTGGGCGCGGTCACGCACACCCTGGCCCGCCAGCTGGGCGGCGACGGCGCGTGGCAGCCGACGGTCGGGCTCTCGATGCTGGTCATGTCCCTCACGGACGCGCCGCGCCTGCTCTTCGCGATCTTCCTGGGCGGCGACAACATGCTCGTCCAGATCCTGGGCTGGGCCACCTGGCTGGCGGCCGGCGCCCTGTTCACGTCGATGGTCAGCAAGTCGCACGACCTGCCGTGGCAGAAGGCGCTCGGCGCCTCCGCGATCCAGCTGATCGCCCTGCTGTCGATCATCAAACTGGGCACGCTCTGACAACGGCCGACACGCGAAGGGCCCGCCGCGCAGCAGCGCGGCGGGCCCTTCGTACATAGCTCGGTACGTCAGCTCGGTACGTCACCTCAGGCGTCGAGGACCTGTCCCTCGCGCTTGACCACGGGCGGCTCGACCGACCACGGGAAGTTGATCCACTCGTCGGTCTTCTTCCACACGTACTCGCACTTCACGAGGCTGTGCGACTTCTCGTAGATCACGGCCGACCGCACCTCGGCGACGTGGCCGAGGCAGAAGTCGTGGACCAGCTTGAGCGTCTTGCCGGTGTCGGCGACGTCGTCGGCGATCAGCACCTTCTTGTTGGTGAAGTCGATCGCCTCGGGCACGGGCGCCAGCATGACCGGCATCTCCAGCGTGGTCCCGACGCCCGTGTAGAACTCGACGTTCACGAGGTGGATGTTCTTGCAGTCGAGCGCGTACGCCAGACCGCCCGCCACGAACACCCCGCCGCGCGCGATGCTCAGGATGATGTCCGGCTCGTAGCCGTCGTCGGCGATGGTCTGCGCCAGCTCGCGGACGGCGCGTCCGAACCCCTCGTAGTCGAGGTTCTCCCGTACTTCGCTCATGCCTCGTGCCTCACCTGGGTGCGGTGGAAGTTCTGGAAGGAGCGCGAGGCGGTCGGCCCGCGCTGCCCCTGGTACCTGGAGCCGTACCGCTCGCTGCCGTACGGGAACTCCGCGGGCGAACTGAGCCGGAAGAGGCACAGCTGCCCGATCTTCATCCCGGGCCACAGCTTGATCGGCAGGGTGGCGAGGTTCGACAGCTCCAGGGTCACGTGCCCCGAGAACCCGGGGTCGATGAACCCGGCGGTCGAATGCGTCACCAGACCCAGACGGCCCAGGCTGGACTTCCCCTCCAGTCTGGAGGCGATGTCCTCGGGCAGCGAGATGACCTCGTACGTCGAGGCGAGCACGAACTCGCCCGGATGCAGGATGAAGGCCTCGTCCCCGTCGGGCTCGACCATGCGGGTCAGGTCGGGCTGCTCGGTGGCGGGGTCGATGTGCGCGTAGCGGTGATTCTCGAACACCCGGAAGAACCGGTCGAGGCGCACGTCGATGCTGGAGGGCTGCACCATCGACTCGTCGAAGGGGTCAATGCGAACCCGTCCGCTGTCGATCTCGGCCCGGATGTCTTTGTCGGAGAGAAGCACGTCCCGAGGATACGCAGAGCGCGCGGGCCACCCCCAATCGGAGCGACGCCCGCGCGCCCGGCCCACCGGCCTGCCCGCCTAGCGCTTGACGCCGCCCACGGGCACCGCGTGCCTCAGCCGCGCGCACCGCGGACACCGCAGCAACCGCCCGGGACCGATCCGGCCGGCACCGAGGTGCTGCAACGGAAACGAGGCGGTGCTGAAAACATGCCCTTCGGCACAACGGACGACTGTGTGCTCCATCGAGTCCCTTTCCCCAACGAGCCGTACTGCGATGAATCGCCACATTAGGGGATGATCGGGACCCACTCCAGCCGCCGCTCCGACCCCCCACGCTACGCCCCAACTCCCGCCCCCACGAACCCTGCTGCCCGACTTCCGCGGGCTACGCCTCCCGGGGGAATTCACCGGGGGTGGATCATGGGGTACAGTGTGCAACGGTAAGACTCCAGGAAACTGGACCGCCGTGCGGATGTAGTTTAATGGTAGAACATGAGCTTCCCAAGCTTATAGCGCGGGTTCGATTCCCGTCATCCGCTCCATAACGAAGCCCCAGGTCAACGACCTGGGGCTTTTGTGTTGCCTAGACCTCGCTATTGGTCGCGTGCCAGTTCCGTGCCAGAAGCCTCGGCACGCAGCGCCTGCACCCGGGCATCGATCCCCGCGGCCACTTCCTTCTGCCGGGCCGGGTTCGAGTGCTGGTAGATCATGGCCGCCTTCTCCGAGGACTGGCCGGCTCGGACCATCGTGTCCCTGAGGGTGGCGCCCGACTGGGTCGACAGGGTGTGGCCGGTGTGACGAAGGTCGTAGAGCGTGAAGCCGTCCGGCAGTCCGACGTTCTTACGGGCCTTCTTCCACTTCCGTCCGAAGGTCGTCCGCCGAAAGGGGGCGCCCCTCTCCCCCACGAAGAGCAGACCGTCCGGCTTTTGCTCCGCATAGAGGGCCATGTGGAGCTTGAGGTCAGCCCCCATGAATTCCGGCAGGACGATGAACCGCTTGCCCGCCTCGGACTTGGTGTCGCCGGGGGCCCGCTTGCCCGTGTTCAGCTCAGGCTCAGCGGACCGCACCCATACGCCGTTGTTGACCAGGTCGACGTCATGGCGCCGCAGGGCCGCCTGTTCCTCAGGTCGGGCGGGACCGTAGGCCGCGATGTAGACCAGTAGCTTCCAGCGTGCCCCCAGTTCCCGGGCGAGCGCGTCGACCTGCTCGACGGTGGCGGTGGGCCGCTCGGCCGGAGATTCCTTCCCGGCGCCCTTGATCCGGCACGGGTTTCGGCGGATCAACTCGTCATCGGCAGCCGTCCCCATGATCGCTTTCAGCAGTCGGTAGGTCTTCGCCACGGTCGTGGCTCCGGTGACCTTGAGCCGCTCGGACCGCCAGGTTCGGACGCGGGGCGGGGTGATCTCGTCAAGCACCCGGCTGCGCTCCGCTCCGCCAGGCGGGCTTCCCGGCGCCGCTCCGCGCGACGCTCCTGCCTCCGGCCCGCTCCGCGCGCGCTCCACCGACGCCCGCCCCTGCAAGTCGGGATAGGCCAAAGGGCATGAGCTGAACCCCGGGGCCGCGGGTTCCCTCCCTCACCGACATGCCTCCGGCGGGGGCGCTCCGACTCCGGGATGGACGGGGCGCCGTTCGCGGGTGCCGGCCGTGGTGGGTTGAGGTGGGGAACTCCCATCCCGTCCACCGTCGACCCAGGACAAGCCGAGCAGACACGGCACCGGGCGCACCGCGCCCGCTCCACATACGTGTGGGTCGACGGCGGACGGGATGGGAGTTGGGGCGGTCGTGGGTACAGGTAGTTTTCCGTCTCAACTGCCGTAGAGGCGGGCGTGATCGGGTGCCCGCAGTGCTCTGATGCTTAGATATCGGGGAGTTGGTCTCGCCGATGGAGCCTAGCTCGGCGATATTTGTAAAATGGATCTGCGTCCATTTCTCCCAATTCCCAGCGGTATGCAACGCCGATATATCCCACCACCATAGAACTGGAAAACATGATCAATTGACCTCGGGAAGGGCTGACCGCGCCTACCGTTTCCCCGAAACCCTCTCCGATTATCCAGTCATCTTTCTTTCCTGATCTGTGGAGCTTCCAGAGATTTAGGTCCTTGCATGTGACTATGTGGAGACTTGGCAGGAAATTTCCCCCGTCGAGGAAGCTTATGAACTCCGGGGGACTGGGAAGCCGTCATCTTCAACTCGGCAACCGATCTGTTTTACGAAGTACCGGGCAAGGTTGACGGTGTCGACGGCCCAGCTGTCGCCGTACACCCGCTTCATGTCGATGTACCGGGAGCGACGGAGGCGGCGGCCATCACTCCACAGGTAGTCAACGAAACGATCGTAGGCGCGATCGAATGGCTGGCTTCGGGCGTTATTGCATGCGGCGCAGAGGTTTGCGCGAAACCGCACTCGGTGCGAATTCCTAATTGAGCGAATCGGGTGCTGGGTCGCGCCGCTGACCCAGATTAGATTCTCCTTTGACCCACAGGAGAGTCGGGCTAGATTCCTCCGCTTGAACTTGTGCTCCTGGGAATCGGCAGTGGATCCACACCACCAGCAAAGCCCGCTTGGAGAGACCCTGTAAGCATCCAGATCATCTCCCTGAAGGAAGTTCTCTTCGCTCATGATTCCCCGAGTGTGTGAAGTCCGCAGGAATAGCTGTGTCCCAAGCATCTTAAGATCTAGGGCAGGCGGGGGCCATGGGTTTCTGTCGGCGCAGTGGTACAGCAGCGAAGTACCGCAACTCCAGCGGCCAGCTCAGTCCGCTACCGCCTATCCCGGACCTCTAAGCAGCCGATATGACCGTTGTTGACCGATGCGGCTAGAGCTACGGATCAGGTACTGTCGACCGCGTCCAGTTCGGCTTTCCGCCGACGGGCGTAGCCCTCCAGGTCCCGCTTGATGGTCATGACCTCTTCGACCTGGATGCGGATTGGCCAGCAGTGCTGGCCATCGCAGGAGCGCGGGAAGCTGCCGTCGATGAGCGAGATGCCGCTGAGTACTACCCAGCCGTCATCGTCGATCTCCGTGCAGAGAACCGGGTGGAAGAAGCAGTCCTCATAGATGTCCCCTACCCGGATGCCCGCCGGGTTGCGTGGGTCTATCGCGTCGTTCATGCCGCACAACATGCCATGAGCAGAAGCGCTGAAACGAACGGCTGAGCTTCGTGAGAGGGGGGCGGGGTCGGAGCCCCATCGGGATCCCGAAGCCGAGGCTCGGGGACGCCTGTCCGGCCACCCCCCTTGGCCGCCGTGTTCCTCAGTGGGAACATCGAACCGGCTCATCACGTAGGCGGAGGCTAACGCCGGCCACTGACAACGGCCGGTGGCCACCCACCGTGTACGTGCCAGACGCGTGCCAGGTAGGAACGGGGAACAGGGGTCAACGGCGGGCGCCAGCGTGGGCCCCAAGGTTCTCCATGAAGACTGGTTTCGCTGGTCAGAGGCCAGATAGAGCCGACAAGATCGGTGATTCCCAAGCTTATCGCGCGGGTTCGATTCCCGTCATCCGCTCTTGCAAGAAGGCCCAGGTCAGCGACCTGGGCCTTCTTCGTTGTCCAGACCTCTCTGGTCTCGCCGTGCCCCAACTCGACGGAACCCCATGGGAGTCGGTGCCCGCGCGGAGGATTGTTCGTCCCTCAGCGGGACGGCGACACCAGTCCTGCCTCGTAGGCGGCGATGACGAGGTGGACCCGGTCTCGGGCGCCCAGCTTGGACAGCAGACTCGCGACGTGGGCCTTGGCGGTGCCGGGGCTGATGTGGAGGCGGGTCGCGAGTTCGGCGTTGGACAGGCCACGGCCCACGAGAGTGAGCACTTCTCGTTCACGCGCGGTGACCGCGGCGAGTTCCGGCGCGGGCGGGGAGGGTACGGGGCGGCCGGCGAACTCCGCGATGAGGCGGCGGGTGACGCCAGGCGCGATCAAGGCGTCGCCGGCGGCCACGACCCGGATGGCGTTGAGGAACCCGTCGAGATCCATGTCCTTGACGAGAAAGCCGCTCGCTCCGGCCCGCAGGGAGGCGTGGACATGGGTGTCGCTGTCGAAGGTGGTGAGCACGACGACCCGGGCCTCCGGGGACTCGGTGGTGATCATCTGCGTGGCCTCGATGCCGTCCATGCCGGGCATGCGGATGTCCATGACGACGATGTCGGGGGCGAGTTCCCTGGCCAGGGCGACGGCCTGGGCGCCGGTCGCGGCCTCTCCGACGACGTCGATGTCGGGTGTGCCGTCGATGACCATGCGCAGGCCGGTGCGGACCAGCGGCTGGTCGTCGGCGAGGAGGAGACGGATCGTCGTCATGGCGCCTCGGTGAGGGGTAGGGGGAAGCGGGCAGCGACCCGGTAACCGCCCTCCGGCCGTGGGCCTGCGGCGAAGTCGCCGTCGAGGAGGGCGACCCGCTCCCGCATGCCGCGGATCCCGTAGCCGGTCCCGGTTCCGGCGGCATCCCGGGGGCTGCCGGAGTCCGGGTGGCCCGGTCCGTCGTCGACGATCTCGACGGACAGGTCGTGGGGGCGCCAGTCGACCGTCACCCGGCAGTGCCGAGCGTCCGCGTGACGCACCACGTTGGTCACGGACTCCTGGATGATGCGGAACGCGGACCGGTCGACGGCTTCGGCCAGTCCACGTCGTTCCCCGCCGTGCCGTACCTCGACCTGCACTCCTGCATTCGCCGTCGTCGCGACCAGCCGGTCGAGGTCGGCGAGTCCGGAGGACGGCTCGGCCTCGGCGGCCGACGCCGGTCCCGGCTCCGCGGTCCGCAGGACGTCGAGCATGGTCCGTAGTCCGCGCAGCGTCTCGCGGCTGGTGGTCTCGATGGCGGTGAGCGCGCCGCGCGCCCGCTCCGGTTCGCTGTCGATCACCCGGCTTCCGGCGCCGGCCTGGATGGCGATCACCCCGATGCTGTGCGCGACCATGTCGTGGAGTTCGCGGGCTATGCGCAGCCGTTCGGCCGTGACCGCCTGGGCGGCCACGTGGGCGCGCAGCGCCTCGCCGTACGCGCGCCGCTGGCGTACGTACGTGCCGGTCAGCCAGGCCAGTAGGACGAGCAGGGCCAGGCATGCCGTCAGGCCGAGGAAGCCGGGGGCCAGTACGCGACCCCAGCCGCCGTCCCGGAGGAGGTCCACCTGGAGGACCGTCTCCTGGACCGCGACCGTGGCGAAGGCGGCGGCGAGACCGGCGCGGGGGTGTCGTGTGGCGGCGACGGCGGCGACCAGCAGGCCGGTGACCGGGAAGAGGGGCCAGACCTGCTCGGCCCGAAGGCCCAGGGCCGCCGCGGCGGCGGCCTCGGCCAGCAGGAGCGCGAGGGCCGCGGAGGGCCGGCGCCGCGCCGCTGCGAGCGGTGCGGCCATCACGACCGATGCCGCCGCGAGGCTCACGCCCTCGCGGTCCGGCCCGCCGCCCGGTTCCGCACCGCCCGTGATCGCCACGTACAGCACCAGCCCCAGCAGGGCCATCGCGCAGCTCGTCACCGCTGCCCGCGCACCGCGCGGAAAGCGGTGCATCAGGGGCGCTGGGGGTGCGTACGGCGTGGTCTCGGACACGGGCCGAGCGTAGGCGGCATCCACCCGACGGGCATCAGACCACAGGCGTATGCCTCCGGGCCGAGGCGCGGCGCCGATCCCTGTCGCTGGGGCGATGCGACCCGCCCCCGGCGCGCGGCACCGTGAGTCACGTGATCGAAGTCAACGGACTGACCAAGCGCTACGGCGACGTCCTCGCCGTCAACGACCTCAGCTTCACGGTGCGGCCCGGAACCGTGACCGGGTTCCTCGGCCCGAACGGCGCCGGGAAGAGCACCACCCTGCGGATGATCCTGGGCCTGAACCGCCCCACCGCCGGTACCGCGACCATCGACGGCCGCCCGTTCCTCCGGCGGCAGGCCGGCCTGCACCACGTCGGTGCGCTGCTCGACGCGGGGGACGTCCACCCGGGCCGCAGCGCCGCCGCCCATCTGTCGGCGCTGGCCCGCAGCAACGGGCTGCCCCGCCGCCGGGTGCGGGAGGTCCTGGAGGAGGTGGGTCTGGCGGGCGCGGCACGCCGCCATGTCGGGGGGTTCTCCCTGGGGATGCGGCAGCGGCTCGGCATCGCGACAGCCCTCCTCGGCGACCCACCCGTGCTGCTGTTCGACGAGCCGGTCAACGGCCTGGATCCGGAGGGCGTGCGATGGGTGCGCGGCCTCTTCAAAGGGCTGGCCGCCGAGGGGCGCACGGTACTCGTCTCCAGTCATCTGATGAGCGAGATGGAGAACACCGCCGACCGTCTCGTCGTCATCGGCCGGGGCGAACTGATCGCGGAGGAGAGCGTCGACGATTTCGCCGCGCGCGGTACCCGCAGCCGCACCCATGTCACCGTGCGCACCCCGGACCCCGCCCGGCTCTCGGCCGTACTGGCTCCTGAAGGCGCCGGCGTACAGCCCGACGGACCGGAGACGCTCACGGTCACCGGGCTGACCTCGGACCGCATCGGCGAACTCGCCTTCGAGCACCGGATCGGGCTGCGTGAACTCGCCCCGCACAGCCCATCGTTGGAGGAAGCGTTCATGGAACTCACCACTGGCCGCGCCGAGTACCTCGCTGGTGACCACCGATGACCTCGCTCATGACACCCCGGCCGGCCGCGACCGCCCGCACCCGGGCGCCGGCCGAGCCGCGCGTCCGCCGGCGCGACCTCCTCGCCGCCGAGTGGATCAAACTCTGGTCCCTGCGCTCCACCCGTTGGGTACTCGGGCTCGGCGTCCTGATCCTGATCGCGCTCGCCGTGCAGAGCAGCCTCGACACGTACGACAACTGGCCGGACTTCGGACCCCAGGAGAGATCCCACTACGACCCGATGAGCGAGGCGCTCAGCGGAGCCGGTGTCGCCCTCCTCATGATCGGCGCGGGCACGGTCGGGGCCCTGACGATCGTCGGAGAGTACGCCTCCGGTCTCATCCGCACCACCTTCACCGCGGTACCGGCCCGGCACCAGACGGTGCTGGCAAAGGCGGCCGTCGTCGCGGCCGTCATGCTGGCCGTCGGCACGACCGTCTCGTTCAGCACGTTCTTCGTGAGCCAGGCCATCCTGTCGGGCCGCGACATCGGCATCTCGCTGGGTGAGCCCGGCGTCCCGGGCGTCCTCGCCGCGAACGCGGCACTCGCGCCCGTTTCGGCCCTGGTGGGCATGGGCGTCGGCGCGCTCCTGCGGCATACCGC
This sequence comes from Streptomyces sp. NPDC059564, assembly GCF_042735575.1. NCBI lineage: Bacteria > Bacillati > Actinomycetota > Actinomycetes > Kitasatosporales > Streptomycetaceae > Streptomyces > Streptomyces sp. NPDC059564. The sequence continues at coordinate 10,943 of NZ_JBHWBP010000024.1, forward strand.
CATGTCCGTCGTCTCGGCCTGCGGGGTGCTCGTCGTACTGCCGGGCTTCTTCAAACCGACCGTCCATCAATGGGCGAACGAGCTGTTCGGCTACTTCCCCTACTACAGCTGGCGCAGCTGCCTGTCCCAACTGCACCCCCAGGAGGTTGCCGCCCTGCCCTCGGCGGCCGAGGCGTGGACGGGCTTCGCGCTGTGGCCCCTGCTCGCGGTGGCACTCACCGTGGTCGTCGTGCGGCGGCGCGATGTGTGACCCCGTGCCCCTACCGTGCCCTTCAAGGCGGTGAACAGCGGGCAACACGGATGCGGGGGACGCCTCCTGGCGGGCCCTTGGCGGCCTATCTCTGCAGGTCAGGCGCTAAACCACTGCCACGGGCGCCATAGATTCCCAAGCTTATAGCGCGGGTTCGATTCCCGTCATCGGCTCCCTAGCAAAGCCCCAGGTCAGAGACCTGGGGCTTTCGCGTTGCCCAGACCTTTTCAAAGGTCCCGTGCCAGATCCGTGCCAGACGCCTTGGCCCTCGGACGGCCGGGGCCGCGGCCCCGGAACTCCGTTCAGAAGGCGCTCAGCGCGTCGCGGGTGTTGGTGCGGTACAGGCCGACCTTCGGGTCGGCGACGCTGCCCGGCTTGGCCAGCTGGAGGCTGACGCCGTCCGCGTTCGGCATGTGCTCCTTGTCGGCCAGGACATTGACCTCGTCGGCCACGGGGCCGTTGCCACCCGACGGGTTGAGGTCCACGGCCGCGTACGCGGTGGCGCCGGGGTGCACCGGGTACGCCGGGGCGCCGCCCAGACCACCGGGGGCAGTGGCCTGGAGACCGAGCGCGCCGCCCTTGGCGCTGAAGCCGACGGTGGGGAAGTAGTCCAGACCGCAGGAGGTGGAACCGTTGTTGGTCACGGTGATGACGCGGACGGTGGCCGGAGTGCCCGTCGGGGAAGTGACCTTGACGGTCAGGTTCCGCGCCGAGCAGGGGTGGGTGTAGGCGTAGGAGTCACCGGTGGTGTCCCCCGTGTTCTTGCCGCTCGAACCGGCCTTCGCCGGGGTGGCGGTGACCGTGCCGGTTCCGGTGGCCTTGCCGGCGGACGGGGCGGCGGAGGCGCCCTCCCCGGACGGCGTCACGGTCCCGGTCGAGACCGGCTTGTCCGCGTTCTTGGTCGCGGCGGGGTTCGCGGCCGGTCCGGCGGCGCTGTCCGAGCCGCCGCAGGCGGTCAGGGCCAGAGCGAGGCCGGCGGTGGCGGCGGCCAGGGCGGTGGTGCGGAGTCGGTAGGTGCGCATGGGGAACTCTCCGTGTTGGTGCGGTCGTCAGACGGGGGCTTCCGCTTCCCGGCTGACGAGACGTTGGGTGGGGCTGCTGTTCCGGTCGGCTGCTGCCGCAGGCGGCCAGGGCGGTCGGTGGGGCGGGTGGGGGCCCTCCCGTCGCGACCGCCGAATCCGATGGCGGACCGACCGGCTGATGACGCAACTGTGGGGCCGGTTTCGTCCCAGTGGCGTCTGGACCGCGATAGTTGGAACCCTGGAACGCTCCCGACCCCTCTCACCTGGGCGATCGGGCGACCCTGGAACGTGCTTCCGGGATGAGGGGGAGGGTGGAATGGCCACGGAGACGGAGCGGTTCGCGAAGCTGATGCGCGGATTCAAAGAGCGCTCGGGGCGCAGCTACGGCACGCTCGCGAAGCGTCTGCACTCCAGCAACTCGACGCTGCACCGCTATTGCAGCGGCGCGGCGGTGCCCACGGACTACGCCCCCGTGGAGCGGTTCGCGCGAGTCTGCGGTGCCTCGGCCGACGAACTGCTCGCGCTGCACCGGCAGTGGCTGCTGGCGCTGGTGGAGCGGCGGCGGGGGGCGGCGGAGGGGCAGGCCTCGGCGTCGGGGGCGGCCAACTCCGCGGCGCCGCGGGGCGGTGACGCCGCGCCGGAGGCGCCGCCTGCATCGGCGGTGGTGGTGGCTGGGTTGTCTGCGGAGGTCCGGCGGATGGCGTAGACGGACGACCCCGCTCCGGCCCCGGCGTCCGCGGCCGGTTCCGCCCCGTCGCCCGGACCCGCCGCTGCGGAGGCACCCGCCCCCGCCGCGGCGACGGACGCACCCGAACCGGCGGAGCCACCCGCCCCGGCGCCTACCCCCGCTCCCGCGCCGGCACCGGCGGAGGCCCCCGCCCCTGCACCGGCACCGGCACCGGAGGCACCCGCACACGCCCCCGCCGCCCTTGTCCAGCCGGGCCCCGCCCGGGCCTCCGTACCGGGGGCCCGGCGTCCTCGGCTGCTGCTCGCCGTTGCGGCCGCCGTGGCCACCGCCGCGGTGGCGGGGACCGCCGCCGCCGTCTCCGCCATGGGAGATACGGGTCACGGGGACACGCGCCACGGCGCCGTCCAGCCGTCCTCGCGCGAGCGGGCGGCGGCGGGCCCGGCCTTGCCGTCCGGCGGGTCGTCGTCACCCACGCCCACAGCCGATTCCGCACCCCCGTCCAGCCCCGGACCGTCGTCCCCCTCGGCAACGTCCGCGTCCTCCTCGCCGGCCACCGCCAAGGAGGGGGCCTCCGCCACCGCCCCGTTCACGGTCAACGTCCTGCCCGACAACTGGGACAGCCCCTGCGACCAGTGGTTCGCCCTGGACAAGGAACCCGGCACGGTCCCCCCGCCCCCCGCCGGGCAGGCGACCGAAGGGTGGGCCCGGGCCCTGCACGCCGTCCCGGCGGGGCACCTGCGGATGCAGCTGACCGTCCAGGGCACCGAGGGCAAGCCCGCGGTCCTGCACGCCCTGTACGTCCATGTCGTGAGCGGCCGCAAGGCACCCGGCTGGAACGCGTACACCATGGGCGCCGGTTGCGGCGGCGCGCTGGTGCCGGCGTCCTTCGCCGTGGACCTGGACGACGCCTCCCCGAGGGCCAGGCCCGTACCTGGCAAGGAGGGCGAGCGGCCGACGGCCTCGACCGATTTCCCGTACAAGGTCTCCGCCACCGACCCCCAGGTGCTGAACATCGACGCCGCCACACTCGGTCAGGACGTCAGCTGGTACCTGGAGCTGGCCTGGAGCAGTGGCGACCGCCAGGGCACCACCCGCATCGACGACCACGGCCGCCCGTTCCGCACGGTCGCCCTGAACGCCGGCCACACCTACTGGTACAACGCGAACAACAACGCCTGGCTGCCGGACGCGGGATGAAAGGACCGGCTCGCCCGGCAGCACGCCACCTCGGGGAGCTCCCGAGAAGCGGACTGCGCCCTGGGTCTCGCCGGGGAGGCCATCCACGAGCCCTGCGACGGGCCATGCCCCAACCGTGCCCTCAAGGGCGGTCAACAGCGGTCACGACCGGCTCTGGCCGGGCAGTCTCGACCGGTCGGGCCCCGCGTGCCCTTCGCGTGCCATAACCACCCTCATGCGGCGTCAGGTCGCCGCATGGCCTCGTGCGGGGCGGACGGCATCTCGTGATCAGACGGCTTCTCCGGTACCGGTGGAGAGTGCCATGTGGCGCCATTGGCCGAGTTCACGTCGCACCAGATCCAGCTTCGCCTCGACGCGCTCGATCGCGTCCGCACCCAGCTGTAGGCGCAGTGGCGGATCGGCCGCCTCCGTGATGTCGACGATGGCTTTCGCCGCCTTCACCGGATCGCCTGGCTGACGGCCGTCGTTTCCAGCCAGTGCCTCGCGCCGTCCCGCCCGGCCGCCGCACAGGCCGGCACTCTCCAGGAGTGCCATCCGCCGGAGAGCGCGTGATCGCCATCCGGCCGCGCACCGCCCGGACCCACCCCTCCTCCTCCCCCCTCACCCGCTGCCGAGCGCGTGCCCCGTCCGTGCCCGGACCCTTCAGGGGGCGCCTAGGATCGCGGGTATGGCCCTGATCATGAGTGACGTGGACCGGTTCCAGAGCGCCAGGCCTCGGCTGGAGGCCATCGCCTACCGGCTGCTCGGCTCGGCGAGTGAGGCGGAGGACGCCGTGCAGGAAACGTTCCTGCGCTGGCAGGCCGCCGACGTCGGGCGGATCGAGGTGCCCGAGGCCTGGTTGACGAAGGTCCTCACCAACTGGTGCCTCAACATGCTCACTTCGGCACGGGCCCGGCGCGAGACGTACGTGGGCAGGTGGCTCCCCGAGCCGCTGCTCGCCGGGGACCCGATGCTCGGCCCGGCCGATACCGCCGAGCAGCGCGAGTCCGTGTCGTACGCCGTCCTCGTCCTGCTGGAGCGCCTGTCGCCGGGCGAGCGGGCGGTGTACGTGCTGCGCGAGGCCTTCGAGCACGCACACCGGGAGATCGCCGAGATCCTGGACATCACCGAGGCCGCCAGCCAGCAGATCTACCACCGGGCCAAGAAGCACATCGCGGACGGCAAGGCGCGCACCGAGATCGACGCGGCCGCCGCCCGCAGGATCGTCGAGGAGTTCCTGGCGGCGGCGACCACCGGCCGTACCGAACCCCTCGTACGCCTGCTCACCCAGGACGCCGTCGCGGTCGGCGACGGCGGCGGGAAGGTGCCGGCGCGCACGAAGGCGTTCGAGGGCGCGCTCGCGGTCGCCACCTTCATGCGCGGCCTGTTCAAGCCCGGCGAGGCCAAGCGGGCCCATGTCGGCGGCGCGCCCGACATCTACGCCACCACCGCGAACGGCGAGCCCGCCATCGTGGCGGTCGTGGACGGCCGGGTCGTCGGGATCATCTGCCTGGAGGCCACCGCGGAGGGCATCGTCGCGATCCGCACCCAGGCCAACCCCGACAAGCTCGTGCGCGCGACCGAGCTGTGGGCCGCCGCGGACCACGGGGAGGGCCCGCTCCTCAGCCTCTGAGGGGGTGTGACGCGGGTCACGTCCGGATCCTGTCAGGGAACGGGGGGCCGTCCGGTTCAAGAGGCGAAACCACGCCGGACAACGGCGGCCCCCGCCCAGACAGGAGCACGGACATGCAGCACCGCATCGTCATCCTCGGAGCCGGCTACACCGGTGCCGTCGCCGCCGGCCGCCTCGCCAAGCGGCTGCACCGCGAGGACGTCGCCATCACCCTCGTCAACCCCGAGCCCGACTTCGTCGAGCGCGTCCGGCTGCACCAGCTCGCGGTCGGCCAGGACCTCAGGCCCCGGCCGTTCGGCGAGATGTTCGCGGGCACCGGCGTGGAACTGAAGCTGGCGAAGGTCACCTCCGTGGACGTCGACCGCAAGACGGTGACGGTCGCCGCCGCGAACGGCACCGAGCGGGAGCAACTGGCGTACGACACCCTGGTCTACGCCCTCGGCAGCGGCTGGAACGACGGGGGCGTCCCCGGCACCGCCGCACACGCCCACGAGATCTCCAGCCGCCCCGGCGCCCTCCGCCTGCGCGAGCGCCTGGCCACCCTGGACGCGGGCCGGCCGGTGGTCGTGGTCGGCGGCGGCCTGACCGGCCTGGAGGCCGCGACCGAGATCGCCGAGGCCCGCCCGGACCTCGACGTCGCCCTGGCCGCCCACGGCGCCCTCGGCGACTGGCTCTCGGAGAAGGGCCGCGCCCACCTGCGCAAGGTGGTGGACCAGCTCGGCATCACCGTCCACGAACACACCTCGGTCGACGCCGTGGAGGCCGACCGCGTGACGACCGCCGACGGACGGGCCGTCCCCGCCGAGGTCACGGTCTGGACCACGGGCTTCGCCGTGCACCCGATCGCCCGGGCCACCACCCTGGAGGTCACCGACCGCGGCCAGATCGTGGTCGACAGCACGATGCGCTCGGTCTCCCACCCGGACGTGTACGCCGTGGGCGACGCGGCGATGGCGATGGGCCCGGGCGACAAGCCGCTGCGCATGTCCTGCGCCTCGGGCATCCCCATGGCCTGGCAGGCCGCCGACGCCATCGCCGCCCGCCTCACGGACACCAAGGTCCCCCACGTCTCGATCCACTACTCCAAGCAGTGCATCTCCCTCGGCCGCAAGGAGGGCCTGATCCAGTCCGTCACCGCCGACGACCGAGCGGTCGAGAGCGCCCTGACGGGCCGCGCGGGTGCCTTCTTCAAGGAACTGATCTGCAAGGGCGCGGCCTGGAGCGTCGCCAACCCGACGGTGGGCATGCCGTCCCGGCGCCGGCGCGTCGTACGGCAGGAGACCCGCAGCACCGCGCGGACGCAGGCAGCGGCCTGACCTCGCGGCGGCCGGACCGCGGCCACCGGCAGACGTGGTTGAACGCAGCCCCGGGTCAGCGGCCTGGGGCTGCGTCGTTGCCGCCCCGGGGACGGCCGCCCAGGGCGCCGTACGCCACAACAGTGCCGCCTTCTCCCCCGCAAAGCGGAGCCCTCTCCGGGCCTTTCTCCGCGTACCACTCGACATCCCACCCCAGCCGAAGCCCCCCGGCCGGCTCAACTAAGGTGTCTACGCAAATGTGTTCGCATTCACATTCGCGCACGAGGGGGAATCCACACATGGCCGACGACAAACTGCCCGAACCGGCCCAGCTCCCGCTGACCCCGGACGAGCTCAAGCGGCACAACTCCGAGTGGGGCGGCTCCCTCTTCAAAGCGCCGCCCGCCGACAGCTACGCGGACCCGCTGACTCCGCTCCCGCTGCGTCCCGCCTCCCCCCTCCTGCAGAAGCCGCCTTCGCCGGGCTTCCAGCCCTTCGCACCCACACCTGGCGGTCCGCCCCAGGACCAGCTCAAGATCGAGCCCACCGTCCTCAACAAGGCGGCGGGCAGTGCGGACGAGATCCACACCGCCTTCACCCGGCCGGCGGCCGCGCTGGAGGAGCCGGCACAGGCGGCCGTCGCGGCCATGGTGGGCTGGGAGTCCGCGAAGAGCATCCGTACCGCGCAGCTGAACTGGGAGAAGCAGGCGGGGACGGTCGCGGGCTGGCTGGCGCACATCGCCGAGAGCCTGCGCGCCGGAGCCCGGGACTACGGCAAGACCAACGTGGCGGTCCATGACTCGTTCGCGGACCTGACCCGCCGCTCGAAGCTGGACGGACTGCGATGACCACCTTCTACCAGGAGATCCTGGAGACCGATCTCGGGCCACTGGAGAAGCTCGCGACCCAGTGGCGGACGACGCACGACGCCCTCACCAAGCTCCCGAAGCGCGTCCACGACGAAATGCTCACGCCGCTGCGGGACAAGGGCTATTGGGAGGGGGCGGCGGCCCCGTACGCCTGGCGGATGATCGACGACATCGAGCGCCAGCTCGAGGCGGCCGCCAAGGTCACCAAGGCGGCGATCGGCGTCCTGGACGACGCTCTCGGCGAGTTCAAGGCGGTGAAGAAGGACCTGGAGGACGCTGTCCGGCGCGCGCGGGAGAGCGGCGTCCTCGTGGAGGCGAGCGGCGTCGCGGCGACCACCGTCTTCAACGGCCAGTGCAAGGTGATCGAAAAGGACTCCGCCGAGGCGAAGGCGATCGAAGGGGCCCAGAAGGAGATCAACGGCATCGTGAGGCGGGGCATCGCCGCGGACCGGAACCTGGCGTTCGCGCTCATGTCGGACGTCGGGCTCGGCCAGTGGTTCAACACCAGCCCCGGGCACAGCAGCATCGACACGACCAACACGATCTCCCAGGCGGACTACAACGCCTTCAACCTCGCCATGCAGGGCAAAGACCCGTACCCCGCCGAACAGCGGGAAGGCGCGTACGCGCTGGGCTGGGACTACGGCACCGGAAGCGGCCCGCGGTCGCGTGAGTACCACGACGGCGACAAGATGACCGAGCTCATCAAGGCGAGCGTGAGCATGGAGCAGCTGCGCGCCGACACCCTCGCCGAGTGGCGGGACAAGGGGACCCAGGAAGGCACCGTCAGCTATTCGATCTCCAAGGACGGGAAGATCGGCGCGCTCAAGAAGCTCATCACCACCGACCTCCCCGCGATCCTGACCGATGACGAGGAACACCTCGGCGAGGCCTTCGTGGGCTCGTACTCGCTCGGGTACAACGTGAAGGGCCAGGACCCCGACGGCTCCCTCGTCGTCGAGTACACCCTGGAGAACTCCACCAGCAACGAGTCCCTGCTCCACTACGTCGGCTACTACGACTGGCTGAAGAAGACGAACCGCGAGGAAGGCCTGCTCTCCACCATCGATCAGACGATCACCTGGACCGAGCGCCTTCCGGCCGACGGAAAGTAACCCCGTGCACCATCGCCCCCACCGCATCCGCCGCGCCACGGCGGCCCTGGCCGTCCTCATCGGCTCGCTCACCGCCTGCGGCTCGGACTCCTCCGAGCGCTGCGTACCCGAGGCGTCGACGACGGCGAGCGCCGCTCAGCTCGTCGGCAGCTACGCGGGATCCCTCAAGGCCGAGGGCACCCGCCTCACCCTCACCGCCACCCCCGGGGCCAACCAGGGCGGCGCCCTCACGGCGGAGAACTGGCCCACCGGCTCCTTCTACCGCTCGAAGCTCGGCGAGACCTTCAACGGCTCCGGCACCTGGGAAGTCGAGCCCGCCCGCTCCCCCGACGGCCGCTCCCTGCTGCGCCTGCACTTCGACGCGCCGGAACTGCTCCTGCCGGGCGACACCCTCGACAAGCTCTCGATCGGCATCGACGCCGAACGGACCTTCGTCTACGACGACCGCGACCCCGACGTCTGCCCGGACTTCCGCCTGCGCCTCCACAAGAACTGAGCCGGGACGACGGAGCGAGGGGGCCGGGGGCGGGCGGCTCCCGGCTCCGGCTGGCCGGTAGTTGACCATGAGGCATCGCCGACGAGTTCCCCGGTCACGACGCCGCCGTCGCCGGCGGCCGGCCCCCGCCGCTCTTTCCGGACGCGTCAGGCCGGGCCGGCCCCCTTCGCCCGGGTCCCGGTGGTCGTGAAGATCCGGTCCAGGTGGTGACGGAGTACCGCGACGGCCGACTCCGGGCTCCGCTGGCCCACGAGGATGCTGGTGCCCATGGTCGCCGCCATGGCGAGCAGGCTGATCGCCTCCGTGCGCGCGTCGGCGCCGGGGTCGGCCAGGCCTGCCGCCTGTGCCGCTTCGATCAGGCCGGTCAGGGCGTTCTCCGCGGCGTCGGGGTTGTCGATGAAGGGCTGGGCGGCCAGCGCCTCGTCGGTCACGGACAGGATCGAGTAGGAGCTGTAGAGGAGGTGGAAGGTGCGGCTCTCCTCATCGGTCGGGAGGGAGGCCAGCAGCAGCGCCTCGATGGTCGCGCGCGGGCCCGGGTCCGGCCCGGCGGCGGCGAGGCGGGCGCCCACCCGTGCGGTGAAGCGGTCGGTCAGGTGCTGGAGACCGTAGAAGAGCAGTTTCTCCTTGGTCTCGAAGTAGTACTGCACGAGCCGTAGGGACACCCCGGCCTCCGCGGCCACGTCGCGCATGCCGACGGCGTGCAGCCCCCGCCGCCCCGCGACCTGGATCAGTGCCTCGGCGATCTGGGCCCGCCGTTCCTCGTGGTCCACGCGCTTCGGCATGTGCAGGTGTCTCCGCCCGTCGGTGGTGGGTCCTCTTTATGGTACCGCCGTACCACCACTATGGTACGGTCGTATCACGAAGAACGGATCTTCCCGGAGGTGCCCCGTGCCCGAGACCCCCGCACCCGAGAGCGTGACCCGTGTGCGCCGCGACGTCGGCCGCTACGTGAACGACGAGCTGCGCGACCGCTACTTCGCCGCGGGCGAGACGCTCTACGCGATGGGGGCGCCCGTCCGCTCCGAGACGGACGTCGAGACGAGCTTCGGCACCACGCACGTCTACCGGTACGGGCCCTCGGACCCCGCCGCCGGCTCCCGGACGCCGATCGTCCTGATCCACGGCGCCGGCTACAGCTCGGCGATGTGGTACCCCAACACCCCCGGGCTCAGCCTCGACCGCCCCGTCTACGCCCTCGACACCCCCGGCGACGCCAACCGCAGCGTCCACCGCGAGCCCATGTGGCAGCCCGAGCGCGCCGCGCAGTGGATGGACGAGGCCCTCGACGCCCTCGGCCTCGACCGGGTCCACCTCGTCGGCTCCTCCTACGGCGGCTGGCTGGTGCTCAACCAGGCGCACCGCCGGCCCGGGCGACTGGCCTCGGTCACCGCCCTCGACCCCGGCGGGCTGGAGAAGGTCGGCCCGCGCTTCTTCGCCTGGGTCTTCGTGAGCCTGTTCGCCACCTTCGCCCCCAAGGCGCTGCGCCCCCGGCTCGCCAAGTGGCTGGACCAGCCGGTCATAGCCGTCCCCGAGATGCGCAAGTGGATCCAGCTCGGCGCCCGCGCGTACCGGATCCGCCGCCCCGCACCGCTGCCGCTGGCCGAGGACGCGCTGCGGTCCATCCGGACCCCGCTCTACGTCATCATGGGCAAGCACAGCCTGCTCGTACACCCCAAGCGGCAGCTGGAACGCGTTCCGCGCCTTGTTCCCGGAGCCCGCGCCGAGATCATCGCCGCGACGGGCCACGGCCCGCAGATCGACCACCCCGACGTGGTCAACGCCCGCGTGCTGAGCTTCATGGAGGACATCGACTCCCTCGACCCGGCGGCGGCGGTCGACGCGTAGGACCTCCGCGGGCGGGACCCTGATCCCAGGGGCGGCGTAGATTGGTGGGTTATCACTGGTTTTGCCCCGCGTGTGAGAGCTGTGGTTCGGATGAGGAAGGCGCGCCGTACGGGGGTGGTGGTGCCGTGTGCGGCGCTGGTCGCGCTCGGGTGCGCGGTGCCCGCCGGGCCCGCGGCGGCGGTGGGCGGGCCGGTGGCGGTGACCCGGCCGGTGGCGGTGGGCGTTTCCGTCCCGGGGGCGGTGGGCGTTTCCGTCCCGGGGGCGTTGAAGCCCATCGACGCGGAGGCCTTGCGGGTGGCCGTGGAGCGGGCGGCCAAGGAGCTGCTGGTGCCCGGGGCGCTGGTGCTGCTGCGGACCCCGCAGGGAACCTTCCGGGTGGGGGTCGGTACGGCCGAGCTGGGCGCGGACCGGGCGCCCGCCAGTGGCGATCACTTCCGGATCGCCTCCAACACCAAGACCATGACCGCGGCCCTGATCATGCTGCTCGCCCAGGACGGCCGGCTCCGGCTGGGCGACCCGGTGTCCTCGTACGTCGCCGGGGTGCCGAACGGGGAGCACATCACCATCGCCGAGCTGCTGGAGATGCGCAGCGGGCTCTACAACTACACCAACGCGCCCGAGCTCGCGACGATGATGGACGCCGACCCGGGGAAGGCCGTGACGCCGCAGGCCATGCTGGACCTGGCCTTCCGGCGGCCGCCGGGGTTCGCCCCCGGCGCGTCCTACGAGTACAGCAACACCAATTACACGCTGCTGGGCCTGGTCGCCGAGAAGGCGGGCGGCCGGCCGCTGGCCCAGCAGCTGCGGGACCGGCTGTTCGCGCCGCTCGGGCTCAAGGGCACGGCGCTGCCCGCCGCCGACGACACGTCCCTGCCCCGCCCCTACGCGCACGGATACATGTACGGCGGAACGGCCCACGCACTGACCGATCTGCCCTACCCCGCCGACGTCCAGGCGGCGGCCCGGTCGGGAAGGCTGCGGCCCGTGGACTACACCCGCCAGAACCCCTCGTACGCCACCGCCGCCGGAGGCGCCGTCTCCACCGCCGACGACCTGGCCACCTGGATCCGCGCCCTGGTGACGGGCAAGGTCCTGGACCCCGCCTCCCAGCGGCAGTGGATCCACAGCCCGAAGGCCGAGGACCCGGCCCGGCCCGACGGGCAGAAGTACGGGTACGGCATCGCCTACCAGCGCTTCGGTCCGAACGCGGCGATGTACTACCACGGCGGTGAGCTCCCGGGCTTCAACTCCTTCATCGGCCACGACCCGGACAACGACGTCACGCTCGTGGTCTGGGCGAACCTGACCCTGTCTCCCGACGGCCGGACCACGGCCAACGCCCTGCTGCCCGCCATCCTCAAACAGGTCTACACGTCCATATCTGTGGCCGCCGAATGAGAATTTGACGGATTGGCGGGTGAGGGTTTTTGGCGCGTTGAAGTGGTTCGCCATTTTTACGGGCGGGGCATCTTGGCGCGTGCTACTGTCGCTTTTAGTTGCAGTTGTGGTTCCCGAAGTCTTCACGCATTTCCGGTCTTTTCCGGGACGGGGTCCGCACACACCCCGAAGGAGAAAAGACATGGCCGCAGGTACCGTGAAGTGGTTCAACGCCGAAAAGGGTTTCGGCTTCATCGAGCAGGAGGGTGGCGGCCCGGACGTGTTCGCCCACTACTCGAACATCGCCGCCCAGGGCTTCCGTGAGCTTCAGGAAGGCCAGAAGGTGACCTTCGACATCGCGCAGGGCCAGAAGGGCCCGACGGCCGAGAACATCGTTCCCGCCTAAGTCAGCGCGCACCCCGGCCGGGGCCCACATCCTTCGGGATGCGGGCCCCGGCCGTGTTTATTCCCGCATTCTTCTCGCGCATTTCGTTCCGCGGAGTGCCGAGGGCCCCGCCGGCCTGTACCGGCGGGGCCCTTTCCGTGTTTCGCGGTCAGTGGTCGGAGTAGCTGAAGTCGCCCACGGTCCAGGCGCTGACGTCCTCGATCGAGACGCGGTACATGCCGCCGGTCTCGGGGATGCCCACCGTGCCCTGGAGGATGCGGGCGACGTGGAAGTGCAGGTGTGTGGGTGGGTTGTTCTCGCCCGCGGAGCCGGGGGAACCGGTGAAGGCCGCGGAGAACCCGGCCAGGCGGGCCGAGTCGTTCAGGACCTCCGCCACCCGCTGCCTCCAGACGGCTTCGGGAGCCAGCCGCCCGGTGATGACGGCACCTCCGGTGACGACGGTCAGGGACATCTGATTGCTCTGCGCGGACTCCACCAGGGTGGCGATGTCCACGAGCAGCTCGTCAGGCTTCGACATGGAAGCGGATTCTATGCACCGCACCGTCCGAGCGGATGGTGTTGTATTTCCTCCGGGGCCGGGTGCCGTAACGCGCCGCGGCCCCGCGACGCGTTCCCACGAAGAGGTGCAGATGACAGCTGACGACTCGCTCGGCGGCCGGCTCGACGACGACGACTACCCGGCCTACACGATGGGCCGGGCCGCAGAACTGCTCGGCACCACCCCCGGCTTCCTCCGGGCCATCGGAGAGGCGCGCCTGATCACTCCGCTCCGCTCCGAGGGCGGACACCGCCGGTACTCCCGCTACCAGCTGCGCATCGCGGCCCGCGCCCGGGAGCTCGTCGACCAGGGCACGCCCGTCGAGGCCGCCTGCCGCATCGTCATCCTCGAGGACCAGCTGGAAGAGGCCCAGCGCATCAACGCCGAGTTCCGGCGCGCTGCCGGGGGCGGAGAGGGCGGCGAGGGCTCCGGCTGAGCCGAGCGCCACCCGATGGGCGCAACCCGGGGGGCGCTCCCGCCCCGGGGGCCGTCCAATGGACGCGTGAGGCGTCTTCGCCTCCCCCGTCTCCGGGAGGGCCATGAGTCAGCCAGCACGCGCGCGGCGCATCGCCGCCAGCACCGCGTCCGCCATCCTGATCGTGCTCGCCTGCCTCTTCGTACCGGTCTCCCTGCTCACCGTCTGGGTGCACGACATCGTGCTCGACAACGACCGCTACGTGGCCACGGTCGCCCCGCTGGCCTCGGACCCGGCGGTCGAGGCGGCCGCCGTGCACCGCATCAGCGAGGCGGCCGACGTACGGGTCGACGGCGCGGCGGTCGCCGCGGACGTCGCGAAGTGGCTGGAGTCGCAGGGCCTGCCGCCGCGCGTCGGTACGGCGATCAAGTCGCTCGGCCCCCAGCTGGACTCGGCCGCCGACCAGGCCGTCACCAAGGTGGCGACCCGTTTCGTGTCCAGCGACGCCTTCGAGCGGGTCTGGACGGAGGCCAACCGCGTCGCCCACCAGTCCGTGGTGCGGGCGCTCACCGGCAAGGGCCGCGGCGCGGTCGGCGTCGACGGCGGCACCGTCACCCTGGACGTCGGCGCCGCCGTGGAGACGGTCAAGGAGGACCTCGTGAAGGCCGGGCTCTCCCCGGCCTCGAAGATCCCCGACGTCAACAAGCAGATGGTGCTCTTCCAGTCGGACAAGCTGGAGAAGATCAGGGGCGCGGTACGCCTCCTCGACGTCCTCGGCAACTGGCTGCCCGTCCTCACGGTGGTGCTCGCGGCGGCCGGCGTGCTGCTCGCCCGGCGCCGCCGCCGGGCGCTCGTGGTCACCGCCCTGTGCGCGGCCGCCGCCAGCCTGCTCGTCGCCATCGGGCTGGTCATCGCCCGCCGCTACTACCTCGACCACCTCCCGGAAGAGGTCCAGTCACCGGCGGCCGCCGCCTCGATCTTCGACACGCTGGTGCGGTTCCTGCGGGTCAGCCTGCGGACCGCGATGGTCCTCGGAATCGTCATCGCGCTCGGCGCCTACCTCTCCGGGGCCGGCCGGATGCCGCGCGCCCTGCGCGGCAAGGCCGACTACGCGGCCGACTCCACCATGCGCTGGGGTGCCACGCACGGGGTGCGGACCGGGAGCGTCGGGAGCTGGGTTCAGGCCCGGCGCAAGCCCCTGACCGTGGGCGTCCTGCTCGTGCTCGCCCTGGTCTTCGCACTGTGGAACCACCCGACGGTGCTCACGGTCCTGCTGCTGGTCCTGATCCTGCTGGCCGTGCTCGCCGTCCTCGCGCTGCTGGCGGCCGGAGGCCGTGCCGGGGAGGGACCGGAGAGGCCGCAGGGGCCGGAGGGGCGGCGGCCGTAGGACTCCGTCACGGCGCCGGGGCCGTCCCCGGGGTACGGAGCCGGCGCGCGGGCAGCGGCTCGCGCGCCACCACGTACCCCACGGCGATGGAGAGCGTGATGACCACGAAGAAGGTGATCAGCCAGGACAGCAGCACGAAGACCGACCCGAGGCTGCCGAACTCCCGCATGCTGCGCTGCAGGGCGATCGGCATGTAGATCCTCGACCACACGGACAGCAGCTGCTCCCCCATCCCCGCCAGCACCGCGCCCGGCAGCAGCGGCAGCCACGGGATCCGGCCGGCCAGCAGCAGGTGCTGGGTCCACCACCACAGCAGCGTTCCGCTGACCAGCGCGAGGACGAAGCCGAGGACCCGGCCGGCGCCGAAGGCGGTCTGCACCGGCCCCTGGAACAGCAGGACGATCAGGATGGTGAGCAGCCAGACCAGCCACCGCCAGGCGGCGATCCGCGCCTTGGCCTTGGGCAGGTGCCAGGCACGCTCGCAGGTCCGCTGCAGGGCCCGGCTGCACGCCGTCGCCGACAGCAGCGTCACCACGATCCCCACCCCGCTGGTGCCGGCGAGGGCCGCGGGGTCCTTGGCGGAGTACACCGACCGCACCTGGTCCAGCGCGGCGTCCTGGAGCCCGAGGGTCGTACTCAGGGACGCGATCATCTGGTCCTGGAGCCAGTCGGGGGCGAGGGCGCCGATGAGGAACAGGGCGGGCACCGCACCGAGGAAGGCCTGGGCGGCCAGCCGGGTCGCGCAGTCCAGCACCCTGACGGCCGCGAGCTGCTCGATCACCCGGCTCAGCAGCGGGGTGTGCCTGCGCATCCAGCCGGGGACGGCGAACAGCCGGCGCCCGGGCCCGGCTTCCGGTTCAGGCACGGCGGAGCTCCTCACGAAGCACGGGGCATGGCGTCCGGGTCGCGGGTCCCGCCCGGTGCGACCACCTTGCACGAGAAAGGCGGAGAAATAGCTCATATCCGGCATTTCACCGCAGAGTCCCGGCATTCCCGTGATTGCATCCGAACCGGACCCGCGCCCGCCGACGCGACGTGGAGGAGGCTGGATGACCGGCTCGACCGAACGGCGCCGCCCGGGCACGGTGTTCCACCGTCCGGCGCGCGCGATGCGCCGGGACCTCTCCCAACTCGTCTGCGCGGTCCTCGGGCTGGTGCTGGGGCTGCTGGTCCCGATGCTCCGGGCGGGACCGCAGGTGGACGCCGGGCGGGTGTCGACGCTCCTGTTCACCCTCGGGTTCGGCGTCATCAGCCTGGTCAGCATCATCTATTCGATGCTGTTCCTGGTCGTGCAGTTCTCCGCGAGCGCCTTCTCCCCGCGGCTCGGCCTCTTCCGGGAGGAACCGATCGTGTGGCGGGCCTTCGCCTTCGCCATCGGCGTGTTCGTCTTCAGCATCACCGCGGGGCTGTCCATCGGTGCCCGCGCGAGCGTCTCGGTCGTGCTGCCGTGCGCCGCGATGGTGGTGACGCTCATCGCGCTCGCGCTGATGAGGACGCTCCAGATGAGGGCCTTCGAGTCGATCCAGCTCGGCCGGGCGCTCACCGCCATCACGAGCCGCGCGCACCGGCTGCTGGACGCCCTGTACGTCGACCCGTACGCGCCGGACCGCCCGGTGGAGCCGCCCCCGCCGACGACCACGACGACGCCCACGACGACCCCGACGACCACCACCGTCCGCTGGTCCGGGCCCGCGGTCGTGCTCCAGCAGGTCGACGTGTCCACGCTGGTCGGCCTGGCCCGGCGGCACGACGGCGCGATCCTGCTGCGCACCGCCCCCGGCCGGCCCCTGGCGCGGGGCACCGTCCTGGCCGAGGTGACGGGCGCCGGGCCGGCCGAGGGGGCCCTGCGCGCCGCCCTGGTGACCGGCGTCGAGCGGACCTTCGACCAGGACCCCGAACTGCCCCTCCGGCTGCTCGCCGACATCGCGCTGCGGGCCCTGTCCCCGGCCGTCAACGATCCCGGCACGGCGGTGGAGAGCATGGACCGCATGGAGGACCTGCTGGCCCGCCTCGCCGACCGGGAGCTCGCCATCGGCCGGTTCCACGACGGGTCGGGCCGGCTGCGGGTGACGGTCCCGGTGCCCGACTGGGAGCAGTACGTCCGGACGGCCCTCGACGAGCTCGTCTTCGCCGCCGCCGGCTCGCCCATGGCGCTGCACCGGTTGCGCGCCCTGCTCGGCGGGCTGCTGGAGCGGTGCCCCGAGGCCCGGCGGGAGATCGTGCGGGAGCGCCTGCGGTGGGTGGAGGGGGCCGGGAGCGAGGCGTACCCGCTGGTCTGGACGCCGGCGGGCCATCGAGGAAGAGGAAGCGGAAGGGAAGCACCCCATGACTGAGTCGCACCCCCGGCCCGGACCGCCCGTCAGCGGGACCGAGCCGGAGGAAGCGGTCGTCCTGCGGGACCTGCTCCGCAGCCCCGGGTACCTGAAGGCGCTCGTCGCCTCCGCGCTGATCGGCATTCCGGTCTCTCTCGCCGCGTTCTGGTTCCTCGTCGTGCTGCACGAGCTGGAGCACGTCCTGTGGGCCGACGTCCCGGACGCGCTGGGCCTCAACGCCCCGCCCTGGTGGTGGCCGTTCCCGCTGCTGGCGGCCGCCGGTGTGACCGTCGGCCTGGTCGCGTCCCGGCTGCCCGGCGGGGGCGGGCACGTACCGGCGTCCGGGCTGCACACGGGCGGGGCCTCGTCGGCCGCACTGCCCGGGGTGCTGCTGGCGGCGATGTGCCTGCCGCTCGGCGCCGTGCTCGGACCCGAGGCCCCGCTGATCGCCCTGGGCGGCGGTCTGGCGCTGGCCTTCCGGAACCTCGCCCGGGCGGACGCCACCCCGCAGGGCACCCTGCTGCTGGGCGCGGCCGGAGCGGCCGCGGCCATCTCCGCGATCTTCGGGAACCCGCTGGCGGCGGCGGTGCTGCTGATCGAGGTGGCGGGCGTGGGCGGGCCGCAGCTGTTCGCGGTGATGCTGCCCGCGCTGCTGTCCAGCGGGGTCGGGGCCGTGGTGTTCACCGGGCTCGGGCGCTGGACGGGGCTGGCGACGAGCGACCTGTCCCTGGAGCTGTACGCCCCGTTCCCCCCGCTGGACGTGCCCGACGTGCTCTGGGCCCTGCTCATCGGCGCGGCCCTGGCCGCCGTCCTGTACCCGGTGCTGGCCGGGGCCCAGCGGGTGGCCTCGTACGTCTCGGGGCGGATCCTCGCCCGGACGGTGCTGTGCGCGCTGGGCGCGGCCGTCTGCGCCGCGCTGTACGCGCTGGCCACCGGCCGCTCCCCCGTGGACGTGGCGTCCTCCGGGCAGGCGACCCTCGCCGGGCTGGCCGTCGACCCGCACGCCTGGGGCGTCGGCGCCCTGATCGCCGTCCTGCTGTTCAAGGGCGCCGCCTACACCCTCTGCCTGGGTTCCCTGCGCGGCGGACCCGTGTTCCCGGCGCTCTTCCTCGGTGCCGCGGCGGGCGTGCTGCTGGCGCCGCTGCCCGGCCTGGGCGTCGTACCCGGGATGGCGGCGGGGATGGCGGCCGCGACGGCGGCCACCCTGCGGCTGCCGGTGAGCAGCGTGGTGCTCGTGGTCCTGCTGCTGGGCAGCGCCGCGATGATGCCGGTGGTGATCCTGGCGGCCGTGGTGGCGTTCGCCGTCACCGAGCTGCTGCCCCGGGGGAGCGCGGCCCCGGCGACGGCCCCGGCCCGGTGAGGACACCGCCCGGGGGCAGGGGGGCGTCCTCCCGGGCGGGCGCGGGTCACCAGGTCAGCACTTGAGACCGGTCGTGGCGGCCGTCGTCGCTTCGTCGAGGGACTGGATCTGCGGCTGGAGCTTGGTGAGCGCGTCCTTGCCGGTGGTGTCGCCGGGCAGGTCGTCGTACGCCTTGTTGAGGTTCTCGGCGGCCGAGGTGACCGCGTTGCGCTCGCTCTCCTTCAGCTTGGTGAGGTTGCCCTTGACGTTCTCCCAGTCCTTCTTGACCGCGTCGCGTGCCTGCTGGACCTGGTCCTTCGTCGCCACGGCGGGGTTGAGGGCCTTCAGCTTGGCGGTGTCGGCCTTGAGGGCGTTCAGGTCGGTGCAGAGGTCGGCGGCGGCCTGCGTGGCCTCCTCGGAGGGCGAGCTGTCGTCGGAACAGGCCGCGAGACCGAACGCCGCACTGACGCAGAGCACGCCGATCACGGGGAAACGCTTCATGGGTGAGGCCTTCCTCAAAGGGGGCAGAACGGTGCGATCCAGATCTATGACCACAGTTGCCAAAATATGCATACGATCCACCTTCTGCATCCGCACCCTCACCGTTCGGAGTCACGGCCCCCGCCGCGGACGACCCCCTTCCGCCGACCGCACCCGTTACCGTCCATCACGGCAGGGGCGCAGCACCGCGCGGGCACGCGGACGGGTACGGGGACGGGGACGGGGCGGATGAACGGGAACGACCGGCTGGCCGAGCGGTTCGACGAGCACCGCCCGCACCTGCGGGCGGTCGCGTACCGCATGCTGGGCTCGCTCAGCGACGCCGAAGACGCCGTGCAGGAGACCTGGTTCAAGCTGAACCGCTCCGACGTCGGCGGCGTCGCGAACCTGGGCGGCTGGCTCACCACGGTGGTCGGGCGGGTCTGCCTGGACATGCTGCGTTCGCGCACGACCCGGCGCGAGGAGCCGCTGGAGGCCGGGGACGGGCCGGTCCGGCTGCCCGATCCGGTCGTCAGCGGCCCCGACCGGCTCGACCCCGAGCAGGAGGTGCTCCTCGCGGACTCGGTCGGCATCGCGCTGATGGTCGTACTGGAGACCCTCGCGCCCGCCGAACGGCTGGCGTTCGTCCTGCACGACCTGTTCGCGGTGCCGTTCGAGGAGATCGCGCCCGTACTCGGCCGGACGGCGGCGAGCACCCGCCAGCTCGCCAGCCGTGCCCGGCGCCGCGTCCAGGGCGCGGCCCCGGCCCCCGACACCGGCATCGCGCGGTGCCGCGAGATCGTCGACGCCTTCCTCGCCGCCTCGCGCGGCGGGGACCTCGACGCCCTCGTGGCCCTCCTCGACCCGGAGGTCGTGGCCCGGTCCGACGGCGGCACGCTGCGGCCCGGCCTGCTGCGCCGGGGCGCGTCCGACGTGGCCTCGCAGGCGATCGTGTTCGCCCGGTTCGCCGAAGCCGCCTACCCGGCGCTGGTCAACGGGACGCCGGGCGTGGTCTCGCTGGCGCAGGACGGCACCCCGCTGTCGGTGATGTCGTTCACGATCCGGCGCGGCGTGATCACCGGGCTCGACATCCTCACCGACCCGGAGCGCCTCGCCCGGATCGACCTGGGGCCCGTCACTTCCCCTTGAGGAGCGAGGGGTTGAGGCGGGCGAAGCCCTCCTGGCGCTCGTACGGGTAGTACGGGTACGGCGCCGGGCGGTGGCTCGCGGCGTCGAGCCGGGCCACCTGGTCCGGCATCAGTTCCCAGCCGACGGCGCCGATGTTCTGGCGGAGCTGCTCCTCGTTGCGGGCGCCGATGATGACGGAGGAGACGGTGGGACGGCGCAGCAGCCAGTTGATGGCCACCTGCGGGATCGTCCGGCCGGTCTCCTTCGCCACCTCGTCGAGGGCGTCGACCACGTCGTAGAGCCGCTCGTCCTCCACCGGCGGGCCGTAGTCGGCGGTCTGGTGCAGGCGGCTGCCGGCCGGCAGCGGGCGGCCGCGGCGCACCTTGCCGGTGAGGCGGCCCCAGCCGAGGGGGCTCCAGACCATCGCGCCGACCCCCTGGTCGTGGCCGAGGGGCATCAGCTCCCACTCGTAGTCGCGGCCGACGAGGGAGTAGTAGACCTGGTGGGCGACGTAGCGCGGGAATCCGTGCCGCTCGGAGGCGGACAGGGACTTCATCAGCTGCCAGCCCGCGAAGTTGGAGACCCCGACGTAGCGGATCTTCCCGGACCGCACGAGCTGGTCGAGGGTGGACAGCACCTCCTCGACGGGGGTGGCCGCGTCGAAGGCGTGCAGCTGGAAGAGGTCGAGGTGGTCGGTGCCGAGGCGGCGCAGGGCGTCCTCGGTCGCCCGGATCAGGCGGGAGCGGGAGGTGCCGGCGTCGCCGGGGCCGTCGCCCATCGGGAGCCCGGCCTTGGTGGACAGCAGCACCCGGTCCCGGCGGCCCTTGACGGCCTGCCCCAGCACCTCCTCCGAGGCCCCGGCGGAGTAGACGTCGGCGGTGTCGAACATGGTGATGCCCGCGTCGAGGCAGATGTCCACGAGGCGGCGCGCCTCCTGCGCGTCCGTGGTGCCCCACGCGCCGAACAGCGGCCCCTGGCCGCCGAACGTTCCGGCTCCGAAGCTCAGGGCGGGGACCTTGAGACCGGACGTACCGAGCTGCCTGTGTTCCATGACGCGTCCCTCCAGCGAGTGGTTGCGGTAATGGCACCGCAGACCCTTTAAGGTGATCCCAAGCTAACAGGAGATCGTCACTAATGGAACGGGAGACCCGTTATGAAGTCGCCGGATGAAGCCAGGGGTGAGACCAGGGGTGAGGTCCGGGACGCGGCCGGGGACGCCGGGGACGCGGGGGAACCGGGGACCGTGCGGCCCGGCGGGCGTACGGCACGGGTGCGCGCGGCGGTGCTGGAGGCGGCCGGGGACACGCTCGCCGAACAGGGTTTCCACGGGCTGGACCTGGCGGAGATCGCCCGGCGCGCGGACGTGGGGAAGACCACCGTCTACCGGCGCTGGGGCACGGTGGCCGGACTGGTCGCCGACCTGCTGACGGACATGGCCGAGCAGTCGCTGCCCCGGACGGAGACGGGCTCGCTGCTGGAGGACCTCCTCGCCAACGCGGCGCTCGTCCGCCGCACCTTGGCCGACCCGCGCCAGGGGGCCCTGTTCAAGGCCGTGATCGCGGCCGCCACGGGCGACGCGCGCACGGCCGAGGCCCTGCACCGCTTCTACGAGGTCCGGGTCGCGGAATGGGCGCCCTGCGTGCGGCAGGCCGTCGAGCGGGGGGAGCTGCCGGAGGGGACCGACGCCGCCGAGGTGATCCGCGCCGTGTCCGCCCCGCTGTACTACCGGTTCCTGACCACCGGGGAGCCGCTGGACGAGGCCGCGGCCGAGCGCGCGGCGCGGGCGGCGGTCGCGGCGGCCCGCGCGGGGGCCTACGTACGGGGGTGAGCCCGGGGGCCCCGGGGGCTCGGGTGCGGGGGGTGAGCCCGGGGGCTCAGGTGCGGTCGATGAAGACGCTGGTGGACTTCACGCGGGCGGTGGCGCGCATGCCGACCTCCAGGCCCAGCTCCTCCACCGCTTCCCGGGTCAGCAGCGACACCACCCGGTGCGGGCCCGCCTGGATCTCCACCTGGGCGCCGACCGAGCCCAGCTTGATGCCGGTCACGATGCCGGGGAAGGCGTTGCGGGCCGAGGTGTACGGGGCCTCCTCGTCCTCCCCGGTCTCCTGGGCCACCTCCACGCAGAACGCCGCCAGGTCCGGGCCGTCGACGATCCTGCGGTTCCCCTCGCGCCGGGTCGGGAAGCGGTTCGCGTCCGCCCAGCGGCGGGCGGTGTCACTGCTGACGCCGAGCAGCCGCGCTGCCTGGCCGATCGTGTACGACTCCATGCGGCGCAGCCTAAGTCCTCCCCGCGCGGACCGTTCACAGCTCGGCCGTGAGCTCGGGGCGCGGTTTCACGTGAAACATCGCTGAGGCATTTGGGCGGGTATCACCCGTTTAGATCGGGTATATCTCCCAGGACAGTGATGGCGACCGCGCAGGACGACGACCCCGTACCCCGGGAACCCCGTCGGAGGAGCGCAGAACGATGAACCGTAGCGACCTCACCGACCTCACCCTCACCGACCACACCGATCACACAGGCGTCGCGACCAGCGAGGCCAGGGCGCTGTCCGTGGCCCTGTTCCGGAGGCTGGCGGAGCTCGGTGAGGGAACAGCGGAGTACTCCTACGTCCGCAACACCCTGGTCGAGCTGAACCTGAGCCTGGTGAAGTTCGCCGCCCGGCGGTTCCGCGGGCGCAGCGAGCCGATGGAGGACATCGTCCAGGTCGGCACGATCGGGCTGATCAAGGCCATCAACCGGTTCGACCCGGAGCGCGGGGTGGAATTCACGACCTTCGCGATGCCGACGATCAGTGGCGAGATCAAGCGGTTCTTCCGGGACACCAGCTGGGCGGTGAAGGTTCCCCGACGCCTCCAGGAGCTGCGGATCGACACCGCCAAGGCGCACGACGCCCTCGAACAGGACCTGGGGCGCGAGCCGACCGACAGCGAGGTGGCGCGGGAGCTGCACGTCACCGAGGAGGAGTTCATCGAGGGCCGGAAGGCCGCGTGCGCCTACTCCGCGCGCTCCCTGGACGCCCCGGCCCAGGAGGACACGGAGCGCGATCCGCAGGCCGAGCGGGCCTCGCTGGGCGAGGAGGAACCCGCGTACGACCTGATCGAGTGCCTGGAGTCGCTGAAGCCGATGCTGGCCGGGCTGCCGGCGCGGGAGCGGATGCTGCTGTCGTTGCGGTTCGGGCAGGAGCTGACGCAGTCCGAGATCGGCGAGCGGATGGGGCTGTCCCAGATGCACGTGTCGCGGCTGCTGAACCGCACGCTGACCCGCCTGCGCGGCGGCCTGCTCACCGAGGCCGACGCCGAATCCGAGGCCTGAGACGGGGCCGACCTCCGGGACGGGGGCGACGCCCGGGACGGGGCCCGCGCCCCCTCAAGGCCCCGCGCCCATCCGGCCCCCGCCCGGCGGCGCCACCCGGGCCTCCCACAGGCGCTCAGGCGTCCCGCAGGGGTGCCGGGACCTCCAGCCAGACCGTCTTGCCCGGCGGCGTCGGGGCGCAGCCCCAGGCCCGCGCGAGGCGCTGCAGCAGGATGAGTCCGTGCCCGCCCGGCCGGCCCCGGTCCGGCGGCCGGGGGCTGGGCGGGTCCGGGCTGTCGTCGGTGACCTCCACGCGCAGTCGTCCGGGGCCGTGCCGCAGGACCAGCTCGCGCGGGCCGCCCGCGTGCAGGCAGGCGTTGGTGACCACCTCGGAGACCAGCAGGAGCACGTCCTCCTCGGCCTCGTCGCCGGCGGGCCACCGCCAGTCGGCGAGGGCATGCCGGGTGAAGTCCCGGCACCGGGTCACGACGCCCGTCGTGCCACCGCCCAGGACCAGTCTCCGCGTCTGCTCGGCCACCGGCTCCACAGGCTCTCCCGTCTCCGCCGCCCATCCCCCGGCGCCGCACCTACCCCCGACCGGGAAGGACAAATCCCACCGCCCTCCGGCCGGATCCGCAGAGCACGACAAGGCCCCCTTCACCACCCTCCGCGGATACGGAGAGCGGTGAAGGGGGCCCCACCATGGGTTTCCCGCCGTTCTCCCCCGTGGAGCGGCCGGTCCGGACGAGGCTAGACCGGCCGGTCCGCCTCCGTCGAACCGGGACCGTCCGGTGCGTCAAGTCGTTCCCCGGCCACGCCGGGGCCCGGGCACTCCGGGGTCCACATCCTGGACAACTACGCTCGGAACATGAACGCAGAAGCCGCCGACGCCCTCGCCGCCGTGAAAGACGCCGACCGGAAGCACGTTTTCCATTCCTGGTCGGCGCAGGAGCTCATCGACCCGCTGGCCGTGGCCGGCGCCGAGGGCTCGTACTTCTGGGACTACGAGGGCAACCGCTACCTCGACTTCTCCAGCGCGCTCGTCTACACGAACATCGGCTACCAGCACCCCAAGGTCGCGGCCGCCATCGCCGAGCAGTCGGCCAAGCTCTGCACCGTCGCGCCCGGTTTCGCCGTGGACGTGCGCTCCGAGGCCGCCCGGCTGATCGCCGAGCGCACCCCCGGGGACCTGGACAAGATCTTCTTCACCAACGCGGGCGCCGAGGCCGTCGAGAACGCCGTGCGGATGGCGCGGCTGCACACCGGCCGGCCCAAGGTGCTGTCCGCGTACCGCTCGTACCACGGGGCGACGTCCACCGCGATCAACCTCACCGGGGACGCCCGCCGCTTCGGCAACGACAGCGCGACCGCCGGGGTCGTGCACTTCTGGGGGCCGTTCCTCTACCGCTCGCCCTTCCACGCCACCACGGAGGCCGAGGAGTCCGAGCGGGCCCTGCGCCACCTGGAGGACACGATCGTCTTCGAGGGGCCGCAGTCCATCGCCGCGATCATCCTGGAGACCGTCGGCGGCGCCCCGGGCGTGCTCGTGCCCCCGGCCGGCTACCTGGCGGGCGTCCGCGCGCTCTGCGACCGCTACGGCATCGTCTTCATCCTGGACGAGATCATGGTGGGCTTCGGCCGCACCGGCACCTGGTTCGCCGCCGACCACTGGGACGTCACGCCCGACCTCATCTGCTTCGCGAAGGGCATCACCAGCGGTTACGTGCCGCTCGGCGGTGTCGCCATCTCCGCCGCCATCGCGGAGACCTTCGCCCGCCGGCCCTACCCGGGCGGGCTGACGTACTCCGGGCACGTGCTGGCCTGCGCCGCCGCCGTCGCGACGATCCACACGATGGAGGAGGAGGACGTCGTCGGGCAGTCCGCCCGCACCGGCGCCGAACTGCTCGGCCCGGGCCTGCGCGAGATCGCCGCCCGCCACCCCTCGGTCGGCGAGGTGCGCGGGCTGGGCACCTTCTGGGCCCTGGAACTCGTACGGGACGCGGACACGCGCGAGCCGCTCGTCCCGTACAACGCGTCCGGCGCCGACAACGCGCCGATGGCGGCCTTCGGCGCGGCCCTGAAGAAGGGCGGTCTGTGGCCGCTCCTCGCCGGGAACCGGATGCACGTCGCCCCGCCCTGCAACATCGCGGCCGAGGACGTGGCCAAGGGGCTGGCGATCATCGACGAGGCCCTGTCGGTGGCGGACGCGCACATGGCCTGACCTGCACGGTTGTGGGGTCGCCCAATCCGCGGGTGCTGGTGTTCGGAGGATTCGTGCGGTGGTCAGCACACCGTCCACATGCTGCAATCCAGTCAGCACGACTCAGCACCTACGGACCGGGATGCACGTCAGTCCCGGGGCGGCCCGACGGGCCGAACGGCGGGGAGCGGCACGTCTTCGTTTCGGGGCGGGCGCTGGACGCCGGGCGTACGGGATCCAGACGACCGGACTCCGTGTTCCCGAGTACCCGAAGGAAGACAGCATGAGCAAGCACGTCCTGGCCCAGAACCAGTACGGCAAGGCCGAGAACCGCATCGTGAAGGTGACCCGCAAGGGCAGCGACAGCTCTTGGCACGAGATCCGCGACCTCAACGTCTCGGTCGCGCTCCGCGGCGAGTTCCGCGACGTCCACCTGACCGGCGACAACGCCAACTGCCTGCCGACCGACACCACGAAGAACACGGTGTACGCCTTCGGCAAGGAGCACGGCATCGCCTCCCCGGAGGCCTTCGGCATCCTGCTCGCCAAGCACTTCGTGTCCTCCCAGGCGCCGATCCGCGAGGCGCAGATCCGCATCGAGGAGTACGTCTGGGACCGGATCCCGGTCCCGACGCGCAAGGAGCAGCACTCCTTCGTCCGCAAGGGCCAGGAAGTGCGCACCGCGCAGGTCACCTACAGCGAGACCACCGGGCTCCAGGTCATCTCGGGCCTGAAGGAGCTGACGGTGATGAACTCGACCAACTCCGAGTTCCACGGCTACATCAAGGACGAGTACACGACCCTCCAGGAGGCGTACGACCGCATCCTGGCGACGAAGGTCACCTCCCGCTGGGCGCACTCGGCGCTGGCCGCCGACGACCCGGAGCACGACTGGGACCGGTCGTACAAGAAGGTCCGCAAGCACATGCTGGAGGCCTTCGCGGAGACGTACTCGTACTCGCTCCAGCAGACCCTGAACCAGATGGCGGAGCGGGTCCTCGACAACTGCCCCAGGGTCAACGAGGTGCGCCTCAACCTGCCCAACAAGCACCACTTCCTCGTCGACCTGGAGCCCTTCGGGCTGAAGAACGACAACGAGGTGTACTTCGCGGCGGACCGGATGTACGGCCTGATCGAGGGCACCGTCCACCGTGACGGCGTGCAGCCGGTGATCGCCACCTCCGACTGGATCGTGGCGTAGCGCCGGCCCTTCAGTCCCCGCGTACGGGCTGTCCCACGAGGAGGTTCCAGCGACCCGCGCGGCCGCTGAGGACGGTCTCGGTCTCCGGGCGCACGTCGAGCCGCCAGAAGGCCGCGGCGGGCAGCTCCAGGGCCCACACCACGGCCGCCCGTACGACGGCCTGCGCGACCACCGCGTGGTGCGGGCCGGGCGGCAGGGCGGCCAGGTGCGCCCCCGTACGGGCGATCAGCGCGGCCACCGACTCCCCGCCGCCCGGCGGCGCGTACTCCGGGTCCGTCAGCCAGCTCCGGACCCCCCGAGGGTCCTCGGCGGCGACTTCTTCCAGGGTCCGGCCCGCCCATTCCCCGGTGCCCGGCCCGGCCAGGCCCTCGTGGCCCGGGCACGGGTCCCCGTACCCGAAACGGGCCTGGCGGGCGGCGGAGTCGAGCGGGGGCGTGGTCAGGTGCACCCGTACGGGGGGCGCCTGGCGTGTCGCGGGCGGGGTCGTGTGGGCCATGGCAGGGAGCGTAGAGCGCACGCCCACGGCGTGAGACGGCGGACACACGCCGTGGTGTTCAGGCCACGCGCGCGGTACGGTCTCGGACGACATGTCGAAGGTATGACGGAAGTACCGGTGAGAATCCGGCACGGTCGCGCCACTGTGAATCCTCCCGCACCCGTGTGGGCAGGTAAGTCAGACCCGCCACCTTCTTCGAGAGCACCACTGACCGGGACGCGTGTTCCCCCTGGAGGTTCTGCCATGGCCCACTCCGCCGTGCCCACGTCGGCGCCCGTCGCCGTCGCCCCGCTGTCCCTGAAGGAACTGGCCCCCTGGGCACTGTTCGTGGGCGTCCTCATGCTCGTCCTGCTCTACCTCGTCGGCGCCGAGCAGGGCGCCACCGCGGTCTTCCAGGGCGAGAACATCCACGAGTGGATGCATGACGGCCGCCACCTGCTCGGTTTCCCCTGCCACTGACCGGCTGATCCCCGGTCCACACCCGCCCGGAACTCCCCCGCGCGCGACACCGGCACTGCTTTCGTACGGCCCGCCCGTACGACGGCCCGCCGTTGGGTCGCGCGCGGCTTCCGCGCGCCCGTGTGGACCCCCGAGATCCCGCTCCTCGTCTCCACCCAGCAAGGGAAACCGAAGCATGAACCCCATCTCCCCCCGTGTCCTGCTGATCCGGGGCATGCTCGCCGGTCTGCTGGCCGGCGTCGCCGCCTTCCTCGTCGCGTACGTACTCGGCGAGTCCAAGGTGGACGCGGCCATCGCCATCGAGGAAGCCGGCGCCGCCGTGCACGAGCACGCCGAGGAGGCGCCCGTCAGCCGGGCTCTCCAGGCCACGGCCGGCCTCGGCACCGGCACGCTGCTCTACGGCGTCGCGATCGGCGGCATCGCCGCGCTCGTCTTCTGCTACGCCCTGGGCCGGCTCGGCCGGTTCGGCCCGCGGGCCACCGCGGCGCTGGTCTCCGGCGGCCTGTTCCTCACCCTGAACCTGGTGCCGTTCCTCAAGTACCCGGCCAACCCGCCCGCCGTGGGCGACCCCGACACCGTGGTCCGGCGGACCACGCTGTTCATCCTGATGATCGCCCTGAGCCTGCTGCTCGCGGCGGGCGCCCTGATCCTGGGCCGCCGCCTCGCGCCCGCCCTGGGCAACTGGAACGCCTCGGTCGTCGCCTCGCTCGCGTTCGTCGTGGCGGTCGGCCTGGCCTACGCCCTCCTCCCCGGCATCAACGAGGTCCCGGCCGACTTCCCGGCCGCGCTGATCTGGCAGTTCCGGCTCGCGTCGCTGGCCATCCAGGCCGCCCTGTGGACGACTTTCGGCCTGGCCTTCGGTTTTCTAGCCGAACGCGCTATTGCCCCGGCCGTCGCGCCCAAGGAGGCTGTACAGCCGACAAGTTGAGCACGACACACCTGTTGCGGGTGTGAAAGGTGGGAGCCGGGACATGCCGACCGCGATCTGGGAATGGCGGGGCTGGACCGGCGCCGCACCGTTCTGGCTGAACTCGTTACTCCTGGTCGTGGCCCCCTTCACCGCCGCCACCCTGGTCGCGCAGATCGGCGTCATCACCGCCCTGGCCGCCCTGGGCGGACTCGCCCGCCAACTCTGGTTCGGCGACTACGGCCACCCCGCGATCCACCTCGCCGCCGCCCTCATGGGGGCGGCGGCGGTCGCGTTCGTGGTGATCTGACCCCCCGTCCGGGCCCGGCCCCGTCCCGGCGCCGCCCCTGCGGAGACAATGGGGGCTCGAAAACGAGCCGGGGAGCTGGTGTGACGTCAGGGCGGGACATACCCGAGGAATATCTGGCCGGGTATGCGGGGATCCTCGCGGACGTCCGCGGCACCGGGCGCCGGCCCGGGCGCGACGCGCTCGACGCCCGGCGGGCGCTCGGCGAGAAGGCCGCCGAAGCCGGGTACGGACTGCGCGCCCTGGTCGGCGCCCACTTGGCCGCCACCCGGGCCGCACTGCGCGGCCACACCGTCCCCGACCACGTGATGGCCGCGGTGGAACAGGCCGTGGACGCCTTCGCCGAGGGGTACGAGCGGGCCCAGCGCATGGCGGTGCGCCAGGAAGAGGCCGCCCGCCGCGAGTTCATCGACGACCTGCTGCTCGGGCGCAGCGACCTGGGCCGCCTCAGCGAGCGCGCGGCCCGCTTCGGACTGCACCTGGCCCACGCGCACGCCGTGGCCGTCGCCCGCGGCCCCGAGTCCTGTGAGGACACCGGCGCGGCCATCCGGCAGGTGGAACTGGCCCTCACCGCGCGGTTCGGGGACCGCACCGTCCTCCTCGCCACCAAGGACGGCCGGCTGGTCTGCGTGGCGCCGGGCGACCAGGACGAGGTGCTGTCCCACTTCGCGCAGCAGGCCCACGCGGCGTTCTCCGGCCGGGGGCTCGTCGCGGTGGGGCGCCCGCATCCGGGCGCGGGCGGGATCGTGACCTCGTACGAGGAGGCCCTCGGCGCCCTCGACCTCGCGGACCGGCTCGGCTTCGAAGGCCCGGTGCTGCGCGCCGCCGACCTGCTGGTCTTCCCGGTGCTGACCCGGGACCGGGCGGCGATGGCCGACCTGGTCCTGAGCGTGCTCGGGCCGCTGCGGGCCGGGCGGGGCGGGGCCGTGCCGCTGTTGGACACCCTGACGGCCTACTTCGACTCGGGGTGCGTGGCCGCGGAGGCCGCCCGGCGGCTGCGCCTGAGCGTGCGGGCGCTGACCTACCGGCTGGAGCGGATCCACCGGCTGACGGGGACCGACCCCGGGGACCCGGCCCAGCGCTACACCCTGCAGACGGCGGTGATCGGGGCCCGGCTGCTGGACTGGCCGGCGCGGCCGCTGTAGGCAGCGCCCCTCTCCGCACCCATGGTGTGGCGGGCGAACGCCGGGCTGACCGGGGGCCTCAGTACCGGAATGGACGAGTCCCCGTCAGCGACCACGCGCGTGCGAACCGGCCGGCGCGCACCGTCAGGAGGTCGACGCCGCCGACAGAGGTGCCGGCAGCCCTGGTTTCGGCCGTCCAGAGGAACGCCACGTACCTTCGCGCGGGGTCGACGACGGGCTGCCGGTGGATCGTGATGGCGGGCGGGTCGTCGGTCTTGGCCTGTCGCTCGATCAGGTCGGCCAACTCGGCGGGGCCGTGCGCATCGCCACCCGGTCCGGCGCCCGAGAACAGGTCGAAGTCGTCCGTCACCACGTCCGTGGCCAGCTCGGCCCGGCCGTTGCGGAGCTGAACCCAGCGGTGGCACAGGTCCTCGATCGTGGCAGGGTCGGTCCGAGGGGCCGCATCGGGCTCTGGATCGGATCGCTCGCAACGCCGCTCCGCCACGAACGTCCAGTTCTCCCGTACGCGGTCGTCCGCGAGAACGTTGACGTCGATGCCGGTCAGTACCTGACCGTCGGCCTTCCTCACATCCCACAGGTAGGCGAACCGGTCACCGGCGTCGACGAGTACGCGCGGGCTGAAGACGTTCACGTGGCGCGCGCGGTACCCGGTAACGAACCGTTCCTGCTCGTGCGGGCCGACCACCGTGTCCAGGCCGGCTCCGTGATCCGACCACTGCACGCAATCGTCGGACATCAGCCCGTGCGCCAGGGAGGGGTCCTCGTTCCACATGCGGCACCACGTGATCATGCGCTTCTCGTTGTCCATGGCGACCAGCATCGCGGCCCCTCGCGACACCGTCCTGTCGGTGTTTCAGATCACAGAGCGAAAGGTTCGGCGTCCAAGCGCTTCAACTCGGTCCTCCACTGCGGTTCCCGGGACGCCACTCGTTCGTCCGACCGTTCCAACGAGGTGATCCGGTCGAGCTGGAAGCCTCGGACCGCTGACCGCAGCCGGCACCACGCCGCCAGATACCAGCCGCTGGGTCCCCACAGAAGGCCCAACGGCTCGACGTCGCGCGTCGTCGCCGCGCCGGCCCGGTCGGTATAGGTGAGGTGCAGGACATGCCCGGAGACCACTGCCTCGACGATCATCTCGCTCAACTTGCCGCTCTGGCCGGGCGCGTGGTCCCCGACCCGGTACACCAGCCGCGCGAGCGCTTCCTCCCGCTGTCGCACCTCGGCGGGCAGCACGGCCAGCACCTTCTGACCGGCGCGGTGTGCGGCTGCCGCGAACGGCGTGGACGCCGCCGTGCGAAGCGCGACGCTGACGGCGAGGGCCTCGGTGGCGCTGAGTGTCACGGGCGGCAGCGTACGGTCCCGGTCCAGGCTGTATCCACCGGCCCGACCGGAGTCACTGCGGATCGGCAGGCCCGACTGCCTCAACGCTTCGAGATCCCGCTCCACGGTGCGCACGCTGACCTCGAACCGCCGGGCCAGCCACGGAGCGCT
The DNA here is from genome assembly GCF_042735575.1 of Streptomyces sp. NPDC059564. NCBI lineage: Bacteria > Bacillati > Actinomycetota > Actinomycetes > Kitasatosporales > Streptomycetaceae > Streptomyces > Streptomyces sp. NPDC059564. The sequence goes on from NZ_JBHWBP010000024.1 coordinate 42,215, forward strand.
GCGCGGCCGGGGCGCTACCGCTCGAAGCTCCTCGACCAGCGCATACAGGCGATCGGTGCGGTTCACCGCCCCAGCCTAACCGCCGCCGCCGAGTCGGGCCGATCCCCGAGTCGGTGCGGGCGGCCGACCGGTCCTCTCACCCGTTCGGCGGCACGGCGGTGCGCCGCCCGGAGCGCGCCCGGCGCACCCCCTCCAGCTGCGAAGACTCCCGCGCCGGGCCGCGACACACCGGTGACGCGCCGTCACCTCCCGCCGCGCCGATGAGGTGCGGGCGACCCTGGGAGGGTGCACTTCTCACAGGAACCGGCCGCCCGCGCCGGACCGGGAGGAACGCCATGGCCCGCGCCCAGTGGATCGCCGCCGTGCTGACGGTCGCTCTGATCGGCACCGGAGTGGGCCTCTTGCACGGCAGTGAGGGCGCGGAACCCCCGGCCCCCGGGGTCGCCGACGCGCTGCCCTCCCGGGCGCTGGGGCTGTCCGGGCACCGCCGGCTGGTGCGCGGGCTGGAGCACTCCGGGGCGCACGGCCCGGGTGACGGCACGGGCCACGACGCCGGGCACGGCTCGGGGCACGGCTCGGGGCACGGCAGCCGGAAGGCGTCCGCCGCTCCCCTGCGGGCCTCGCGGCCGCTGCGGCTGCGCATCCCCAGCGTGGGGGTGAACCTCCCGCTGGCGCGGGGGCCGCAGGGCGGCGAGGGGCGGAGCGGCGAGGGCGTGGTCCGCTGGGACACCGACAGCCCGGCCCCCGGCTCCGCCGGTACCGCCGTGCTCACCGGTGACGGGCTCCCGCTCGCCGGGCTGCGGCGGGGCCGGACCATCGAGATCCCGCGCGCGGACCACCGTACGGCCGTGTTCACCGTCGAGCGGGTTTCGCCCGGCGGGGTCGGCGCCCCGGCCGACCGGCCCGGGCGGGCCCGGCTCCGGCTGGTCAGCGGCGAGACGGTGGTCCTGGCCCGGCTCACCGGCCCGGCCCACACCGGCTGACCGGGCAGCCGTGACGGCCCGCCAACGCTCATCCGAGGGGGTGACTTCGTCCCCCGGTCGGGGGCTTCTGGGCGCGTGGTGGGGAGCAGCCCGGCGTGTCGGGGCATGGAAGCCGTCATGAGCGGTGCGCGGTACGCACGGACGGTGCTGGCCCGGGCCCTGACGGTGGCCTGCGTCGCCCTGCTGTGCCTGTTCGGCGCCGGTCCCGCGGCGACGACGGCCTGCGCACTGGCCGCGGAGTCCCCTCCCGCCTCGTCCGCCCCGGCCGAGCCCACCGAAGGGCAGTCCGACGGGGCCGGGGATTCCGATGCCCGGGCGGCCGTACGCACGGACTCGCGCGGAGTACCGGCCGTACGGCGGCTGCCTCCGGGCATGTTTCACGTGAAACACGCGTGCGAACCGGCTCGGCCGTCCCTCACGGCTCCGGGCGGGGAGGCCGCACCGGTCCTGTCCCCGCGGTCGGTACGGAGTGTGGTCCTGCGCTGCTGAGCGGGCCGAGCAGCAGCGTCTCCCCCACACCCCCCTCGAACCACCGTGAGGTTCCGCCATGCCCATCGACCCGTACGCCGCCCTGAACGCCATGCTCCGCGCCGAGGCCGCCCGCTTCTCCCCGCCGGTACGGCAGGCCGTGGAACGGCCCGCGCCACAGTCGGCCACCGCGGCCGCGACGGCCACCGCCACCGCCACCGCCGAGCGGGAGGCCGACAGCGCACCGCAGCAGGAGCCCGCCGGCCCGGCCGCGTAGCCACCGGCCGTCCGCGAGCGGCCCACCGGCCTGAAGCGGCGCCGGTTCCCGTGCCTCGGTCACGGCACGGGAAC